>NZ_LPVS01000254.1:0-20801 GCF_014843905.1 Mesorhizobium silamurunense
GGTCGCTTTCGCCCCGCGCCTGGCGGTGCACGCCGCGCGCTTCCCAGACCGCGGCGACCCAGGGGCCGCCTTGCCACATGCCGGCCAGCCGCTCGGCCTCGTCGATCCGCCGGCTCGCCTGTTCGAGCTCGCCGGCCTCGGCCAGCGCGATCGAGGACGCGACGCGAAATCCCATCGAGCAGGGCTGGCAGGTGCACTTTTCGGCGAGCCTGCGATCGCCTTGCCGGATCGCCTCCATCGCCTGCGACTGCGTCGCCGCCGCCTCGACCGCCAGCGCCTGGAAACGGATCAGCAGATGCGGGGAGAGCCACGTCGATTCGGCAAGGCGCAATCCCTTCTGCAAGAGCCGGCCGGCGCGCCATTTCTGGCCGCGCGCCAGCGCGATCTCGCCAAGCCGATGCAGCGCCAGCGCTTCGCCGAAGGGGGCTCCCGCTTCGGCGCTGAGTTGCGCGGCACTGGTCAACAGCTCTTCCGCCGCCGTGAGCCGTCCGGAAAACAATTCCGCCTCGCCGAGGATCAGTGAGGCGAGCACGCGGCCGGGAACCGATCCGGCGGCCTCGGCGATGCCGAGAAGCTCGCGCGCCGCCTTCGGCATGTGTTCATGGCCGCCGGCCCGGTAGAGGCAGAATTCCGCCAGGCACAGATGCCCATCGAAGACGTTGGAGGCAACGCTCGGCGCGCCGCGAACCCAGTCGACGAACTCGGACTGGAAAAGCTCCTGCCATTGCCCCTGCATGTGCGCGGCGAGCCCGATCAGCGCGCTCGCCTCGCCGACCTCGCGCCCGAGTTCGGCGGCGATCGCCAGCGTGCGCGCTTCGGCGCCCTTTCGCCCGGCGTCGCCGAAGTCGCCGCTGTTGAGCTGGATGATGCCCCAGGCCAAAAGCCCGCGCACCCGCTCGGCGATCCCGGTCGGCTGCGCGCCGCCGAGCGCCAGCGCCTTCTCGTAGATGGCGACGGTCGCCGCCTGCGGACCGACGCCCAGATCGACGCGCAGGTGTTCGCGCAGCCGCTCGAATTGCCGCACGACTTCGCCGCGATTGCCGGACTCCAGCGCTGTCTGCATCAGCGCCCGCGCGGCGCGCTCGTCGGCGGGGTCGACCGCCAGCAATCGCTCCCAGAGGCCGGCGGCTTCGAGCAGGCGCACATAGAGTTCGCGCAGTCGCTGGCGCGGCTCCTCGGCCCATTCGGCGTAGCGGTCCTCCGGCAGCAGGTCGCCGGCGTAGCGCTGCGCAGCCTGTTCCGTGGCCGCGCGATCGTTCGCCTGCAGCGCCGCCGTCGCTTCGGCCTCGAACAGCGTGGCATCGATGGCGAGCTCGGCATCCGGCGCCAGCGCTACGATCTCGCCGTCGAGCGCGATGATCTCATGCGCGCCGAGCGCGCGCCTGGTGAAATGCACGGCCTTACGCAGATTGGCGGCGGCCGCCTCCGGTTCGAGGTCCGGCCAGAGCGCGTCCATCACCTGCTCGCGGTGCAGCCGGTGCCGCCGGGCAAGCGCCAGCAATTTGACCAGCGTCACGCTGCTCGTGCGCCGCCATGCGGCCGCGGAAGCCACGCGTCCATCGACGGACACGCGGAACTGGCCAAGCAGATCCACTTCTACACGCATTTTCGTCTCCCCACCGCCCTGAGCACCATAGCCATGCATCTGCACCAATGGAAAGGGCCGGCACACGCAAAGCGCATTCGGGGAACGGCGGAGGAACGCGGGCCGGTCAGTATGGGCGCGTCAACCCGTTCAGAGGAGAACGCACATGTCCATCCGCATCAACGATACCGCCCCGGACTTCGAAGCCGAAACGACCGAAGGCCATATCAGCTTTCATTCCTGGCTCGGCGACTCCTGGGGCGTCCTCTTTTCCCACCCCAAGGATTTCACCCCGATCTGCACCACCGAGCTCGGCTACATGGCCAAGCTCAAGCCTGAATTCGACAAGCGCAACGTCAAGATCATCGGGCTCAGCGCCGACCCCGTTGACCGGCACCAGAGCTGGGCCATGGACATCGAGGAGACGCAAGGGCATGCGCCGAACTATCCGATGATCGGCGACCCGACACTCGCGATCTCCAAGCTCTACGACATGCTGCCGGCCACCGTCGGCGACACGTCGGAGGGCCGCACCGCGGCCGACAACCAGACAGTGCGCAACGTCTACGTCATCGGACCCGACAAGAAGGTCAAGCTGCTGATCTCCTACCCAATGACCACCGGGCGGAACTTCGACGAGATCCTGCGCGTCATCGACTCCCTGCAGCTCACCGCCAGGCACCGGGTCGCGACGCCGGTCAACTGGCGCCAGGGCGAGGACGTCGTTATCGCGGGTTCGGTGTCGAACGACGAGGCGGCCAAGATCTACCCGAACGGTTGGAAGGCGCCGAAGCCCTACATCCGCATCGTCCCGCAGCCGCACGCCTGAGCCGCGGCCGCGTGAGCCGCGGCCGGGGAGCGGCAAGACCCTTCCCGGCCGCGCGCCCAGGCACCATCGGAGGAGCTGACCGCCATGACCGTGCATTACAGCAAACCCGCCATCGCCGTCTTCGACACCACGCCGGAGCGGCTGTTCCGATACATGAGCGCCGGCAACCACCGGCATCTGGCCTTCAAGAGCCATCGGCTCGCCGGCGTGGCCGGCAATGTCGTCACGCTCGACGCCGAGGTCTATAATCCCGACGGAACCACCTTCGCCATGCAGGTCGAGCATGCGCTCAATCCGCCGCGCGGCATCGAGACCAGGCTGACCGGCGGTGCCTTCGACGGCGCGCGATTCACCCACAGCTACACGCCGATGGGTGGCAGGACGAAGGTGGATCTGGAGGGCGACTTCCCGGCGCTGCCCGGCATGAGCGATGCCGACACGCTGAAGATGATCGACGGCTTCTTCAGCGTGATCTTCGCCGAGGACACCGCCACGCTCAGGCACTGGTCATAGGGGAACTCCGGGTACGACGCGCGTCATTCCAAGCAAACAATGAGAGGGTAACATGAACACTTCCAGCAAGCCGCGCGTCCTCGTCCTTGGGGCGGGCTTTGGCGGCCTCGAACTCACCTGCCTGCTGTCCGAGACCTTCGGCGCCGGCATCGACGTCACCTTGATCGACAAGAGCGACGCCTTCGTCTTCGGCTTCTCCAAGCTCGACGTCATGTTCGGCCACAAGACGGCGGATCAAGTGCGCCTGCCTTACTCGAACTATGCCAAACCGGGCGTCCGCCTGCTCAGGCAGACGGTCACCGCGATCGACCCGGAGCGGCGGCGCGTCACCACCGATGCCGGCGTCCACGAGGCCGATTTCCTCGTCGTGGCGCTCGGCGCCGATTATGATTTCGACGCGACGCCTGGGCTCGCCGATACCAACGAATTCTACACGGTCGCTGGCGCCGAGAGGCTGCGCGACGTGCTGCCCACCTTCACCAAGGGGAGGGCGCTGGTCGGGGTTTGCGGCGCGCCCTACAAATGCCCGCCGGCGCCCAGCGAATGCGCGCTCATGCTGCACGACTACCTGGTCAAGCGCGGCGTGCGCGAGGCCTGCGAGATCAACTTCGTGCTGCCGCTGCCGAGCCCGGTGCCGCCATCGCCGGAAACTTCGCGCGCGCTCGTCTCCGCCTTCGTCGAGCGCAACATCGGCTTCATTCCGGGCCGCCGCGTCGCGTCCATCGACAATGCGCGGAAGGTGGCGGTCCTCGACGACGGAGTGGAGATGCAGTTCGACCTGTTCCTCGGCGTGCCCAGGCATCGCGTGCCCGACGTGGTGATTGCCAGCGGCATGACCGAGAATGGCTGGATCACGGTCAACCCGAGGACGTTGGAGACCAACTATGCCGGCGTCTATGCCGTGGGCGACGGCGCCAACACCGGCACGCCGAAAGCCGGCGTGTTCGCCGAGGGCGCCGCGCGGGCCGTGGCCAGCGACCTGATCGTGAAGCTCAGCAATAGCGGCACGGCGAAACAATATGACGGCTTCGGCACCTGCTACATCGAATTCGGCGGCGGCCGCATCGGCAAGGTCGAGGTCGATTTCTTCTCCGGCCCGAAGCCGACCGGCACCTATCACGAAGCCTCGCTCGCGCTCAGGGCCGACAAGGAGAATTTCGGCTCCAGCCGCCGCGCGCGGTGGTTCGGGATGTGAAGGCGCACCTTCTTCCTTCTCCCCTTGCGGGAGAAGGTGGATCGGCGCGCAGCGGCGAGACGGATGAGGGGTGCTGGAAGAAACGCGACATAGAAAAAATGGAGAGATTTTAGGCGCTTACTCATCACGCCTCACTCCGTCCAGCACCCCTCATCCGACCTCGCTTCGCGAGGCCACCTTCTCCCGCAAGGGAAGAAGGTGAGGTGCCAAGCTTGGCCCCGCAGTGGGGAGATTGGCAGTTTCAACGCCGCGCAAAGAACATGCTGACTTCGACCCGAAGCGCAGCACATCTTGGCAGAACAGTGCCAACTCGCGCCCAATCTGGCCCTACACGGTGCCCCTGAAACTCGCTACACACCCCGCATGAACCAGCACGCCAAGCTCCGGATCGGCCATTCGGCCTGTCCGCATGACTGCCCTTCCACCTGCGCGCTCGAGGTCGAGCTGCTCGATGGCAACCGCATCGGCCGCGTGCACGGCGCCAAAGCCAACAGCTACACGTCCGGTGTCGTCTGCGCCAAGGTCGCGCGCTATGCCGACCGGGTGCACCATCCCGACCGGCTGCTGAAGCCGCTGGTGCGTGCCGGCGCCAAGGGCGAGGGCGTCTGGAAGGAAGCGAGCTGGGAAGCTGCCCTAGATCTAGTCGCGGAGAAGTTCATCGCGGCCGAAGAGAAATACGGCTCGGAAACCGTCTGGCCTTATTACTATGCCGGCACGATGGGGCTGGTGCAACGCGACGGCATCGAGCGGCTGCGACATGCAAAGAAGTATTCGGGCTTCTTCGGCTCGATCTGCACCAATCTTGCCTGGACGGGCTGGATGATGGGGGCGGGCGCCTTGCGCGGTCCCGATCCGCGCGAGATGGCGAAGGCCGACTGCGTGGTGATCTGGGGCACCAATGCCGTGGTCACCCAGGTCAATGTCATGACCCATGCGACCAGGGCGCGGAAGGAGCGCGGCGCCAAGATCGTCGTCATCGACATCTACGAGAACGCCACGATGAAGCAGGCCGATCTCGGCCTGGTGCTCAAGCCCGGCACCGACGGCGCGCTCGCCTGCGCGGTCATGCATGTACTGTTCCGCGACGGGCTGGCCGACCGCGCCTATCTCGAAAAATACACCGACGACCCGCGCGGGCTGGAAGAACACCTCAAGACCCGGACGCCGCAATGGGCGGCCGCCACCACCGGGCTCTCCGTCGCCGAGATCGAGGCTTTCGCCCGTCTCGTCGGCACGACCAAGAAGACCTATTTCCGCCTCGGCTATGGCTTCGCCCGCCACCGCAACGGCTCGGTCAACATGCATGCCGCCTCATGCATCGCCGCCGTCACCGGTGCCTGGCAGTATGAGGGCGGCGGCGCATTCCACTCGAACTCCGGCATCTTCAAGCTGAATCAGGACGTGCTGGAAGGCACCGCGATGCGCGATCCGAAGATCCGCTATCTCGACCATTCGCGTATCGGCCCGGTGCTGACCGGCGCGGAAGACGCGCTCTATGGCGGTCCGCCGGTGACGGCGATGCTGATCCAGAACACCAATCCGGCGAACGTCGCGCCGGAGCAGCGGCTGGTGAAGCAAGGTTTCCTGCGCGAGGACCTGTTCACCTGCGTGCACGAGCAGTTCATGACCGATACGGCGAAGCTCGCCGACGTCGTGCTGCCGGCGACGATGTTCTTGGAGCATGACGACATCTACAAGGGCGGCGGCAACCAGCACATCACGCTCGGCCCCAAGCTGATCGAGCCGCCGGAAGGGCCGCGCACCAACCACTACGTCAATGAGGAGCTCGGCAAGCGGCTGGGCGTCGGCAATCGGCCGGGCTTCGGGCTGACCGAGCGGCAGCATATCGACATCATCCTCGGCAAGCGCGGGCTCGGCAGCTTCGACAGCCTGAAGGAACAGAAGTGGGTCGACCTGCAGCCCGATTTCGACGACGCGCATTTCATCAACGGCTTCGGCCATGCCGACAAGAAATTCCACTTCCGGGCCAATTGGACCGGGCAATCGGCCCCCAACCGGCCGCCAAAAAGCATGGGCCTGTTCGGACCAGTCGAGCGGCTGCCGGTATTCCCCGACCATGTCGACCTGATCGAGGTTGCGGATGAGGAGCATCCGTTCCGGCTGACGACCTCGCCGGCCCGCAACTTCCTCAACTCGACCTTTGCCGAGACGCCGGTGTCGAAGGCCAAGGAAGGGAGGCCGGAACTGCTGCTCCATCCGGAGGACGCTGCGGCGCTCGGGGTCGAGGATGGCGGCCGCGTCGAGGTCGGCAATCGGCGCGGCGACCTGGTACTGCACGCAAAGCTCTTCGACGGCGTGAAGCGCGGCGTGGTGGTGGCCGAAGGCATCTGGCCGAACAGCGCGCATGAGCGCGGCGAGGGCATCAACGTGCTGACCGGCGCCGACGCGCCGGCGCCTTACGGCGGCGCTGCCTTCCACGACAACAAGGTCTGGCTGCGGAAGGCCAGCAGCTGAACGCTTGGCTTCGCACCTGGCCTAAGCGCCTGTCGTCGCACCCGCCAGCTCCGGCGTCTATAGAAGCACGCTGTCTGCGTAACGTGGGAGGATGTCGTGACCAAGGTCTCGCTTCTGGGCATTCCGCATGACGAGAACTCGTCTTATCTGCGCGGACCGGCCGAGGCGCCGCCGCTGATCCGGCGCGAACTCGTCAGCGACGCCTACAACTCATGGTCGGAAACCGGTTTCGATCTGACCGACCGCTTCGTCGATTATGGCGATATCGATTTCACGCAAGGCGGCGACCCGTGGGAGCGGATCGAGAACGAGGTCGGCCGCGCGCTGGATGCAGGTCACCCGCTGATCTCGCTCGGCGGAGACCACGCCATCTCCTGGCCGGTATTGCGTGGCGTTCGCCGCCGCCATCCGAGCCTGACGATCGTCCATATCGACGCGCATCCGGATATCTATCATTCCTATGATGACAATCCGCGCTCGCACACCTCGCCCTTCGCCAGAATCTTGGAAGAGCGGTTGTGCGACCGGCTGATCCAGATCGGACTGCGCACCGTCAACGATCACCACCGCGACCAGTTCGAACGCTTCGGCGTCGAGGTGGTGGAGATGCGGCATTTCAAGGAAGGCCTACGGCTCGACCTCAAGACGCCCGTCTACATCTCGATGGATGTCGACGCTCTCGATCCGGCCTTCGCCCCAGGCATCTCCCACCGCGAACCAGGCGGTTTCACCACCCGCCAGGTGATAGGCCTGATCCAGGGAATAGACCAGCCAATCATCGCGGCCGATGTCGTCGAATACAATCCACGCCAGGACCTCTCCAACGTCACCGCGCTTGTCGCCGCCAAGCTGGTCAAGGAGATCGCCGGCATGATGCTGAAGACGAACGGCGCCGGCTGAATCAATTTGGCAAGGCGGCATGCTAAAGCTTTGTTCCGACTCATCTCTCAATAGGAACAGCCATGGCGCAGCCGCTCAGGATAGCCATCGCCGGCGCACTCGGCCGCATGGGCCGGCAGATGTCCGAGACAATCGCGGCCGATCCGCGGCTGGAACTCGTCGCCCGTTTCCACCGGCCGGGCAGCACGGGCGAGGGGCTGGTCGCGCGCGATGAAGCGCTGGCACTTGCCGATGTCGTCATTGACTTCACCACACCGGCAGCGTCGGCCGAGCTGGCAAGAGCCTGCGCGGTGCGCGGCGGTCCGCCCCTGGTCATAGGCTCGACCGGCTTCAACGCCGCCGAACTGAAGATGATTGTCGATGCTGCCTGGAAAATCGCCATCGTGCGCTCCGGCAGCTATTCGCTGGGGCTCAACCTGCTGACCGGCCTGGTCGAGCATGCGGCGCGGGCGCTCGGCGGAGACGACTGCGACATCGAAATTCTGGAAGCGCATCACCGCTTCAAGGTCGACGCGCCGTCAGGAACGGCGCTGATGCTGGGGGAGGCGGCAGCGCGAGAGCGTGGCGTCAGGCTGGACGATGTGGCAAAGCGCGCCCGCGACGGCATCACCGGCCCGCGCGCTGCCGGCGAGATCGGCTTTGCTGTGCTGCGTGGCGGCAGCATCATCGGCGAGCATGGCGCAAGCTTCTTGAGCGAAGGCGAGAGGCTCACGCTCTCGCATGCGGCCGGCGACCGCTCGATGTTCGCGCGCGGCGCCATCGCGGCGGCACTCTGGGTGGCCGGCCGCCCGCCCGGCGAATACGACATGCGCGACGTGCTCGGTTTTGCCGCATGATCGGCAATTTCGCCAAATTCCTTTTCAACCATCTCTAAAATGGCTGAAAGCCAGCTGAAAGCTTGGGCATGCCATGACAGTTTTGTGGCGTTCGCCACGTGACCGGCCTGGGAGTGGTCGGCAAGGAGGAAATGCGGCGCCGCCCGGATGGCGCGTCGCCCAGGTGGAGGAAATTACGTGACCGGTTTCATCTCGAAGTGCGCCCTGCGTTCGGCGGCGCTGACGCTTGCCATTGTCGCCACGGGCGCCACGGCGGCATCGGCCGCCGACAAGATCTCGATCATGGTCGGCGGCTACGAAAAACAGATCTACCTGCCCGCCAAGCTCGCCGAGGCGCTCGGCTATTTCAAGGATGAGGGCCTCGACGTCGAGCTGCTCAATGAGCCGGCCGGGGTCGATGCCGAAAACGAGATGCTGGCGGGCGCCGTGCAGGGCGTGGTCGGGTTCTACGACCACTGTATCGACCTGCAGGCCAAGGGTAAGTTCGTCGAATCCGTCGTCCAGTTCAGCCAGGCGCCGGGTGAGGTCGAGCTGGTCTCGGCGAAACATCCGGAGATCAAGTCGCCGGCCGACTTCAAGGGCATGAGCCTCGGCGTCACCGGCCTCGGTTCCTCGACTAACTTCCTGACTGAGTATCTTGCGGTGAAGAACGGCGTGAAGCTCGGCGACTTCACGTCAGTTCCGGTCGGCGCCGGCAACACCTTCATCGCCGCCATGCAGCAGGACAAGATCCAGGCCGGCATGACGACCGAGCCGACAATCACGCGGCTGCTTAAGACCGGCGAGGCGAAGGTTCTCGTCGACATGCGCACCGTGGAAGGCACGAAGGCTGCGCTTGGCGGCACCTATCCGGCCGCTTCCCTCTACATGCAGACCGAATGGGCCGACGCCCACAAGGAAACGGTTCAGAAGCTCGCCAACGCCTTCGTCAAGACGCTGAAGTTCATCAGCACCCATAGCGGCGCCGAGATCGCCGAAAAGATGCCGAAAGACTACTATGTCGGCGACCAGGAAGGCTATGTGAAGGCGCTCGACGCCGGCAAGGCGATGTTCACCCCCGATGGCGTGATGCCGCAGGGTGGCCCGGAAACGGTTCTGACGGTGCTTTCGGCCTTCAAGAAAGAACTGCAGGGTAAGCAGATCGACCTTTCCAAGACCTACACCACGGAATTCGTGAAGAACGCGAAATAGCAAACAATGCCAGGCGCGAGGTCCCGGCCTCGCGCCTGGTGTTCATCCCGATTTTGCGTCCGGCGATCCCCGTGCGGCGATCGTCGGCTGATGGAGTATGCTCACCATGGTTGAAAAGACCGCTCCGGCGATCGAGTTGATCAATGTCAGCCGCCGCTTCCTTTCCCCCACCGGCAAATCGCTGACCGCGATTCGTGATTTCACCATGACGGTCGAGCGCGGCGAGTTCGTCGCTGTCGTCGGCCCGACCGGCTGCGGCAAGTCGACGACGCTCAACCTTGTCACCGGGCTCGCCAGCCCGAGCGCCGGCGAGGTCCGCGTCATGGGCGCGCCGGTCAAGGGTATCGACCCGCGCATCGGTTTCGTGTTCCAGACCGACGCGCTGTTCCCCTGGCGGACGGTGATCGAGAACGTCATGGCTGGACCGCTGTTTCGCGGCAAGCCGAAGGCTGAGGCACAGGCTTCGGCACGCGATTGGCTGGCGCGCGTCGGCCTGGCGCGCTTCGAGCAGCACTATCCGCACCAGCTTTCCGGCGGCATGCGCAAGCGCGTCGCGCTCGCCCAGACCTTCATCAACGGTCCCGAGATCCTGTTGATGGACGAGCCGTTCTCGGCGCTTGACGTACAAACCCGCGTCCTCATGCACGAGGAATTGCTGCGCCTGTGGTCCGAGGCTAAGGCGTCCGTTGTCTTCGTCACCCACGATCTCGAGGAAGCGATCGCGCTGGCCGACAAGGTCTATGTGCTGACGGCGGGGCCGGCGACGGTGAAATCCGTCTACACGATCGAGCTGCCGCGCCCGCGCGTCGTCGCCGACATCCGCTACGATCAGAGCTTCATCGATTATTCGCGCACCATCTGGGCCGATCTCAAGGAAGAGGTCGAGACCAGCTACGCCCGCGCGGCGGCGTGAGGGAGGCTGAAATGACGGACGCTACCATCAACATCTCTACCGCCACCTTCAAGCCGGGAACTTCGGACGCCGAGATCGAAGCCGCCGCCGCCAAGGCCGCCGTGAATCGCCGCCGCACCGTCCTTTTCTGGCGGCTCGGTATCCTGATCGTCTTCCTCGGCTCTTGGGAGCTCGCCGGCCGCATGGGCTGGATCGATCCCTTCTTCTACGCGATGCCGAGCACGATCGCCGGACGGCTTTATGAGTGGATGACGGAAGGAACCTCGGAAGGTCCGCTCTGGTACCACCTCTTCGTCACCATGGAGGAATCGGTGCTGGGCTTTGTCACCGGCTCGGTCGCCGGCATCATCATCGGCGTCGCGCTCGGCCGCAATCGCATGGCCGCCGACATCTTCTCCATCTACATCAAATTGATCAATTCGATCCCGCGTGTCGTGCTGGCGCCGATCTTCATCATGATCCTCGGCCTCGGCCTTGCTTCCAAGGTGGCGCTGGCCTTCGTCATGGTGTTCTTCGTCGTCTTCCACAACGCCTTCCAAGGCGTGCGCGAGGCCGACCGGGCGATGATCGCCAATGCCCGCATCCTCGGCGCCTCGGACTGGCAATTGACGCGCTCGGTGATCGTACCCTCGGCGATGAGCTGGATCTTCGCCAGCCTGCATGTCAGCTTCGGCTTCGCCATCATCGGCGCCATCGTCGGCGAGTTCGTTGGCTCGCGCTATGGCATCGGCCTTCTGATCAACATCGCCAAGGGTTCGTTCGACGCGGCAGGCATGTATGCCGCGATCGTCATCGTCATGGTGGTGGCGCTCGGCGCCGAATACCTGATGACGCTGGCCGAGAACCGGCTGGCGAAGTGGCGGCCGCAGCCGCTGCACGAAACGCAGTAAGCAACCGCGAGGCGCCTTAGAGCAATTCCGCATTTCTCCTGGAATTGCTCTAGCTGTCCGCAAGCGGCAGCCGCACCTCGACCTTGAGTCCGCCGCCGGCGGTATCGCCAAGCGTGACGCTGCCGCCGGCATTCTCGACCACCTCGCGCACGATGGCGAGGCCGAGCCCGCTGCCTTCCTCGCTCGAACCGGCAATGCGGTAGAAGCGCTCGAAGACGTGCTCCCGCTCCTCGGCCGGAATGCCGGGACCGGAGTCCGTCACCGTAAGCTCTGCCTCGCCGTCCGAGGCGGCGAGCTTCACGGTGACGCTGCCGCCGGACTTGGAGTAGCGCAGCGCATTGTCGACGAGGTTGACGATCATCTCGCGCAGCATCGTGCCGTCGCCGATGACCGGCACCGGGCCGGCTTCCTCGAGGCCGAGGTCGATGCCGCGCTCGATTGCCCTCGGCGCATGGCCTTCCAGCACCTGGCGTGCGGCTTCGGTGAGGTCGATGCGGTCGGCGCGCGGCCGCCGGCTGCCGGGCTCCGCCCGTGACAGGGTCAAGAGCTGCTCGGCGAGTCGCGCCAGCTTGCCGGAGCTGGACTGAAGCGCCACCAGCGCCTCCTGGCGCTGGTCGGCAGCACTTTCGCGCAGCGCATAGCTGGCCTGCGTCGACATGAGCGCCAGCGGCGTGCGCAGCTGGTGCGCGGCGTTGGCGATGAAGCGGCGCTGCGCAGCCATCTGTGCCCGCACACGCGCCATATAGGCGTTGAGCGCATCGATCAGGGGCCGGATCTCGCTTTGCGCGCCGGGGACATCGACCGGGTCGAGCTCGCTGCGGTCCGGCGAGCGCACCGCATCGCGCAGCCGGATCAGCGGCGCCAGCCCACGGCGAAGACCAAGCAGCACGAACACGCCGGCAATCGCGACCAGCGCCAATTGCTGGGCGAAGGCGCTGAACCATAGGCGCTTCACCATCGCGTCGTGGCCAGCGAGCGTGACGCCCACGGTGACCTTGATCGGTGAATCAGCGCCGGCGCCGATCACCGCCTGGCTGAGGGTCAGAAGGCGGAGCCGATGATCGCGATAGGAACCTTCGATGCTGCCGCGTTGGGGCGCTTGGGGCAGGTCGGGATAACCGGTCAGCAGCCGCCCGCCTGCAGTCTCGACGTGATAGTAGACGCTGTCGCGATCGCCGGTGTCGAACATCTCGATCGCAGCCGGCGGGATCGTGGCGCTGAGCACGCCGTCGGTCACGGCGACCTGTTCCGCGATCGCGCGCGCCGAACCGACCAGCATGCGGTCGGTCACCAGGTCGGAGGTCGCCACCGCGTTGCGCTGGCTGGTCCACAGGTTGACGGTCACCAGCGCAGCCAGCGGCAGCACCACCCAAGCCAGCAATTGCAGGCGGAGGCTGCTAATCCGCATGGCGCCTAATCTTCATGGCGCAGCAGATACCCGAGGCCGCGCAAGGTGGCGATCTGGACGCGCGAGCCTTCCAGTTTCTTGCGCAGACGATGCACATAGATCTCGATGGCGCTGGGGTCGGCGTCGGTGTCGAAATCGTAGATCGCTGACGAAAGTGCCGCCTTGCTCACCGTGCGTCCGGCCTTGACCATCAATTGCTCGAGCACCGCATGCTCGCGCGGCGTCAGCGAAAGCGCCACGCCGCCGAGCGAGAAGAGCCTGGTGTTGGTATCGAAGACGAGGTCACCGCAGGAAATGACCGGCGCGGTCCGGTCGTTGGCGCGGCGCAACTGCACGCGAATGCGCGCCTCGAGCTCCTCGATCTGGAAGGGCTTTGCCAGATAGTCGTCGGCGCCTTCGTTGAGGCCCTTGACCCGGCCGTCGAGGCTGGCATTGGCGGTAAGCACGATCACCGGCACGGGATTGCCGCGCGCCCTCAGCTGCTTCAGCACCTCCATCCCGCCCATGCGCGGCAGGGCGAGGTCGAGGATGATGAGCGCATGATCGCCGGCGGCCAGCGCATGCTCGACATCCTCGCCGTCATGGACGACATCGACGACATAGCTCGCCTGGCGCAGCGTCTTGCTCAGCCAATCGGCCAGTTCGCGATTGTCTTCGACAAGCAGGAGCCGCATCGTCCATCACTGTTCAGGATGCCTATCCGGGTGGCGTCGGCCTTTCGCGAGCGCGGCCGGCGGCCCGAACGGACAGTTGAAGCCAATCGATAGTATCGATCCGCCGGCAAGGCAAATGCCGGCTATGGCCCGCTAAGGCGGCCCGGTTCAAGTCCCAATCTGGCTTTCAAAGAAATAAACCGAACGGTTCGGTTCAATTTATGTTGACGGATTGTGCAACCGGGTGAACGCTGGCGCGCCGAAACAGAGCGTCGAGCCGCACCGGCTATCATCGTAACCGATTGATATTTAATGAAAAGAATGTGGCACGAGGGACGTTAACGTGGATTTCAAGGTCGAACCGTTCGGTTCGATTTGCACATTTTCGTGATTGGAAATGGCAACAGGGCGGACCCATCTCGGGGTGGTCCGAGCGACGCGAATTTCCATCAGGGCACGCCACTTGACGGACAGGATTTTGAAATCTGGAGTACCTAAAATGAACAAGATTGCTCTTGCCGCCGCAGCACTTCTCGTTGCCACGGGCAGCGCCTTCGCCGGCAGCGACCATTACGGTTCGGACAACGTCAACCAGCCGGCCGTCACTCAGTCGGTCGCGCCCCAGTCTGGCGACAACATCGATCGCAGCATTACCGGCTCGATCCGCAAGTTCGAGCAGCGCGATCTCAAGATCACGCCCGATCAGAACCAGCCGCAATCCGGCCAGGGCATCTGGGGCCGCTAAGCCGGCTCCCGTCCTGAATCAACCAAGCATCAACCTTTCAAATCTGGAGTAACCAAAATGACCAAGATCGCTCTTGCCGCCGCCGCCGTGCTCGTTGCCACGGGCGCCGCTTTAGCCGGCTCCGACAACTACGGCTCGGCCAACGCCAACCAGCCGGCCGCTTCGGTCGACACCTCGTTCACCGCTTCGATCAAGAAGTCGGATGCGACTGTCCAGAAGCCGGTCACCCAGGGCGCTGACCGCGACCTGTTCGGCAATCGCTAACCGGTTCCGATCTCCGATAGACCTCAAAGCGGCGGGCTTGTCCCGCCGCTTTGTTTTTATGCAGCCGGCTATCGGTGGGCTTGAATCTGCTAGGCGAAGGTTCCTTCTAACTCATTGTTCAAGATGAGCTTTCGAGGCGAGGTCTCAGCTGCGCATGCGAAGCGATCGGCAACGAAGAAATTTCGCCCGGGAATAAATCGAGGCCGTTCCAGGTCTTGTCGGCAGCGGGGCCATCCACCCAGGGCGCCGCCGATGACAGGATAAGGAACACTCAAATGACAAGGATCGCATTCGTCGCGGCCGCCATGCTCGTCGCTGCCATGGGCAGCGCCTCTGCCGGCAGCGACCATTACGGCGCCGACGGCGCCAACCAGACGACCGCCGGCGTCGACCAAGCCCCGACCGCCTCGATCCGCGTGCGGGACATGGCGCATCACCAGGCTTCGGCCGCAACCAGCCCGACCGTCGCCGAGATCATTGCCCGGCACAATGACGACGGCCTCTGGGGACGCTGACGCCGCTTCCCCAAAAACTCCCACAAAACTTTAGGACAAAGGAACCACCGAAATGATCAGGATCGCTCTCACCACAGCCGCCATGCTTCTAGCCATGGGCTCCGCCTTCGCCGGCAGCGACCACTATGGCGCCGACAGCGCCAATCAGCCGACAGCCGGCGTCGACCGCGGCTTTACTGCATCGGTGCGCAAGCACGAGGCCGCCAAACCGGCCAATGTCGACACATCGATGACGACGGGATCCGCGCCGTCGCAAGCCTGGCCGGACCCGGGCCAAGGCATCTGGGGCAATTGACGCGGCTAATCTCCCTTTGAGGGGGGCTACGCAGCCAAATCCTTCGGCCTGACGCAATGCGTCAGGCTAGCGCCTCCAAATTCGAGGCTTCCCCAATCCCCGTCCACGGTAAATCGCGCGAACGCCGCAGTCGGAAACTTCGCTTCGATTTTCTTGAAAACGCCCTGATCCGATCCGGCGCCGGCGAGCCGCAGGACAAAATTCTGCAGGCCGGGATTGTGGCCGATCACGATCAGGCTGGTCGCCTTGGCCTGCCGCACGCGCGCCAGGATGGCGGCCGGCGCTGCCTCGTACAACTCCTCAGCGAATTCCGCCGGCACATGTTTCGGCAGTTCGGCGGCGACCAGCCGCCAGGTGTCGCGGGTGCGCAGCGCCGGAGAGACCAGCGCGAGGTCCGGCAGCCAGCCGCGCCGTGCCAGCTCGCGCCCCATGAGCGGCGCCGTCTTCAGCCCGCGCGGGGCAAGCGGCCGGTCGAAATCGGCGAGCTTGGCATCGTCCCAGCTCGACTTGGCGTGGCGGAGGAGAAGCAGTTGTCTCATCGGCATTGTTCAGGACCAGGGCAACTAGCGAAACGAGCGCGAGCCTTCTCCTTGATTGCCTCGATGTCAAATCGAACGGGCCGCTGACTAACCCGTCTATCCAAGCCCTACGCAGCCGGTCTGTTTCGGTTTGGCTTAGGGGTTGGTTCAGCAATTCGGGGGGAAGCGTCATGCTGTTACTTCCGGCCGAGGGCCTCTAAGGCGTGATCCGCGCCAGCTGTTCGAGGTCGGTTTCCTCGCGCAGCGGGTCGGGCGCCATCACCACTGAGGTGGCGTTCTCGGCGTCGTCGGCAAAATGGGCAAGCACGGTGTGGCCCTTTTCCATGCGCGCCTTGCCTTCGGCAACCAGCCCCAGCGCCAGCGGGTAGAGGCGGTGCTCCATCTTCAGCACCCGCGCGGCAAGCGTGTCCTCATTGTCGCCGACCATCACCGGCACGGCTGCCTGCGCGATGATCGGGCCGTCATCCATCTCGGGGGTGACGAAATGCACCGAGCAGCCATGGATGCGCACCCCCGCGCGGATAGCCCGCGCATGCGTGTCCAGCCCCTTGAAGGCCGGCAGAAGGGCAGGGTGGATGTTAACCATGCGCCCCTGCCATTTTTCAACGAGGCCACGGCCGAGGATGCGCATATAGCCGGCCAAAGCTACGATCTCGGCGCCGAAGCCGTCGAGCGCGGCATCGAGCGCGGCGTCATGCGCGTCCTTGCTCGGATGGTCGGCGCGCTGGATGACCTTGGTGGCGATGCCGCGCGACTGCGCGATCCCCAGGCCTGCGGCGTTCGCGCGGTCGGAGATCACGCCGACGATCTCGGCCGGATAGGTCGGGTCGCTGGCTGCCGCGATCAGCGCCGTCATGTTGGAGCCGCGCCCCGAGATCAGGACGACCGTGCGCTTCCTGCTCATAGGCCGATCGAGCCCCGATAGATGACGCCGGCGTCGCGGCGCGGCACGATGCGCCCGATCGGCGTCACCGTCTCACCCGCCTCCTGCAGCACGGCGGCCACTTGCGCGGCCTGCCCGGAAGCGACTGCAAGGATCATGCCGATGCCGCAGTTGAAGGTGCGCATCATCTCTTCCGGCGCGACGCCGCCGGTCTTGGCGAGCCAGGAGAACACCGGCGGCACGTCGATCGCCTCGAGGTCGAGCTCGGCGGAAAAATCCTTGGGCAGCACGCGCGGAATGTTTTCCGGAAATCCGCCGCCGGTGATGTGGGCGAGCGCCTTGATGCCATGCGTGTTGCGGATGGCCTTCAGGATCGACTTCACATAGATGCGCGTCGGCTCGAGCAGCGCCTCGGCGAGGCTCAGCTCGTCGTTGAACGGCGCCGGATCGCTCCAGCCAAGGCCGCTCGCGGCGACGATGCGGCGCACCAGCGAGAAGCCGTTGGAGTGGAGGCCGGAGGAGGCGAGGCCGAGCAGCACGTCGCCCTCGACAATGTCGTCGGTCGGCAGCAACTGGCCGCGCTCGGCCGCGCCCACGGCAAAGCCGGCCAGGTCATAGTCCTTGTCGTGATACATGCCGGGCATCTCGGCCGTCTCGCCGCCGATCAGTGCGCAGCCGGCCTGCCGGCAGCCTTTCGCGATGCCGCCGACGATCGCCGCGCCCTGGTCCGGGTCGAGCTTGCCGGTGGCGAAATAGTCGAGGAAGAACAGCGGCTCGGCGCCCTGCACGACGATGTCGTTGACGCACATGGCGACGAGGTCGATGCCGATCGTGTCGTGCTTGCCGGAATCGATGGCGATCTTCAGCTTGGTGCCGACGCCGTCATTGGCCGCGACCAGCACCGGATCGGTGAACCCGGCGGCCTTCAGGTCGAACAGGCCGCCGAAGCCGCCGATCTCGCCGTCGGCGCCTGGCCGGCGCGTCGCGCGCACCAGCGGCTTGATCTTCTCGACCATGAGATTGCCGGCGTCGATATCGACGCCCGCCTCGGCATAGGTGAGCCCGTTCTTGCGCTTGGCCTTGTCGCCCTTGCTCATCTTCGGCTCGTCCCTGTTTCCATTGCGGGCTCTTCGCATGAATGGTTTCGGGGAGCAAGGATGACGCGCGGGTGAGGGAATTTGTTCCCGGGAAAAGCGCGGTGATTGGCGAAGGCGGAGGAGATGACCAATCTCCCCATCGTCGGCGTCGGAGAATAGGCACGCGGTCCTTGCGCCCACCTCCCATCTCCCTCATTTATTCCCCGACAAAGGCCACGACGGGATATCACGTGACCATACCCAACATGATCACGATCATGCGCCTGCTGCTGGTGCCCGCCGTGGTGCTGGCCATGCTGCAGGCTCGCTGGGACTGGGCTTTTGCCGGCTTCCTCGTCGCCGGCATCTCCGATGGTATCGACGGTTTCATCGCCCGCCGCTATCGCTTGTTCTCACGGCTCGGCGCCTATCTGGATCCAATGGCCGACAAGCTGCTGCTGGTCTCGGTCTTCGTCGTCATGGGCTTTGCCGGGGAACTGCCGCTCTGGCTGGTGGTGACCATGGTGTCGCGCGACGGGCTGATCATCTGCGCCGTGCTTTTGTCCAGCGTGATGGCGCTGAACACCGCCGCGCAGATCGCCCTGGCGGCGCTGGTGCTGGGCGAGCTTGCCTTTTCCGTCCATCTCGATCCGCTGCGACCGGCGCTCATATTGCTCTCCGGGGTCTTGACCGTGGCTTCGGCCGCGGCCTATCTCGTGGCCTGGCTAAGGCATATGAGTGGCTATGGCGAAGGCTCCCAGACGAGCAACACCAAGTCGGGCAATTCCAACACGGACACCTGACAGCGAAACCTGGACGGCCGCGGCCTCGACCGCGCTCCGCCGGCAGATCGCGTTCTGGCTGATCGTCGCTGTGCTCCTGTCGCTGTTCCTCTATGTCTTCTCAGGCATCCTGCTGCCCTTCGTCGCCGGCATGGTGCTCGCTTATTTCCTCGATCCGGTGGCCGATTGGCTGCAGCGGCTCGGCCTTTCCCGGCTCATGGCGACGGTGGTGATCCTCATTGCCTTCATCGTCGTCGTGGTGCTCGCCTTCGTCATCCTGGTGCCGGTGCTGGCGACCCAGATGGCGGATTTCGCGCGCAAGCTGCCGGAATATCTCACCCGCCTGCAGTCGCTCATCACCAGCTTCGATCCGAAGTGGCTGGAGCAGCGTTTTGGCGTCAACGCCGCCGGATTGCGCGACGGACTGAACTCGCTGCTCACCTCCGGTTTCAGCCTGTTGACCACCGTCTTCACCTCGATCTGGAGCTCGGGCGTGGCGCTGGTCTCCGTCGTCAGCCTGTTCGTCGTCACCCCGGTCGTCGCCTTCTACATGCTGCTCGACTGGGACCGCATGGTGGCCGTTGTCGACAGCTGGGTGCCGCGCGACTATGTCGAGACGGTGCGCGCGCTCGCCCGCGACATCAACACCGCCACCGCCGGCTTCGTGCGCGGGCAAGGCACGCTCTGCCTGGTGCTCGGCGCCATGTATGCCACCGGGCTGACGCTGACGGGCTTGAACTTCGCCATCCTCATCGGCTTCTTTGCCGGGCTGATCTCCTTCATCCCCTATGTCGGCTCGCTGACCGGGCTGGTGCTCGCCGTCGGCGTCGCCTTCGTCCAGTTCTGGCCGGACTGGACGATGGTCGTGCTGGTAGCCTGCGTGTTCTTCGTCGGCCAGTTCATCGAGGGCAACATCCTGCAGCCCAGGCTGGTCGGCAAAAGCGTCGGCCTGCATCCGGTATGGCTGATGTTTGCGCTGTTTGCCTTCGGCGCGCTGTTCGGCTTTGTCGGGCTGCTGATCGCGGTGCCGGCTTCGGCGGCAATCGCGGTGCTGGTGCGCTTTGCGATTTCCCGCTATCTCGAATCGCCGCTTTACAGGGGCCACGCCACCAAGCTCACGCCGCCGCTGCCGGCGGATCGCGGCGGCGGCCACCGCAGCCAGCCGCGTGACTGAAATGGCCGGTGAGCGCACCGAACCGCCGCGCCAACTGCCGCTCGACCTCGGCCACGGCACCGGCTATTCGCGCGACGAGCTTGTGGTCTCCGGCACCAACGCGCAGGCGGCAGCGCTGGTCGACCGCTGGCCGGACTGGCCCTCGCCGGTAGTGGTGCTGGCCGGGCCTCCGGGTTCCGGCAAGACGCATCTCGCCCAGATATGGCAAACACGGGCGCACGCGATCGCCATCGCTGCTGACAGGATCGGCGAGCACATCGGCGGGCTTGGCGCGATGCCTGCGCTCATCGACGACATCGACAAGAGCCCGATCGACGAGCAAGGCCTGTTCCACCTGATCAACACGGTGCGCGGCGCCGGCTCCACGCTGCTTCTGACGGCGCGGCGCTTCCCCTCCGCCTGGCGCGTTACGCTGCCAGACCTCGTCTCGCGGCTGAAGGCGGCGGCGACGATCGAGATCCACGAGCCCGACGATCTGCTGCTTGCCGGCGTCATCACAAAGCTCTTCGTCGACCGCCAGGTCGAGGTCGAGCCGCATGTCGTGCAATATCTGGTGCGGCGCATCGAACGCTCGCTGGCGACCGCTATGCGCGTCGTCGAACGCCTCGACCGCGCCGCGCTCGAGCGCAAGACGCCGATCACCCGTGCGCTCGCCGCCGAAACCGTCAGCGCCATGGACGAAGGGCAGGGCGAGTTCGATATTTAGTGTACGGCGATTGCTGCTGCGAGAGGTTTCCATGTAGCGTCACGCGACACTACGCCTTTCCATGCGGCGGGGGTCCCAGTCATCAATCCATGGGACGATGCATCGTAGTTGTCCCATTTCGGGACGGACCCCGCTGGCATCCATCTTGCAACATCAAAAATGCCGGTTGATCCCGGTCCCGGTCGCGTTCCAGATCGGGTTGTAGGCTCGCCGGGCTCGAGGTTGTTGGGGACTCGCCCGGCGGGTTTACGGTCCTATTCTCGCATTGATTGGCTCGGCGGGCTTTGCTCGATGCCGGAGCGCACTTAAAGCATGTCTCCCGAAAGTGGGAACCGGTTTCGGGACAAAGACATGCGTAAAATCAAAAACCTAAAGCGCAGTGAGGTAACCGGGGCAAAACCGGTGGTGTTGCGCGCGTGGATCTGCTGTTGGGG
>NZ_LPVS01000252.1:0-22054 GCF_014843905.1 Mesorhizobium silamurunense
GCTGGCGGAGAGAGCGTCTTTCCATTCGACGCCTATGACTCTGAAAAGATTGCGCTTTTTCCGCTAATTGTTACACAGTTTGTTACACGACCACTGCGACGATTTTGAATTTGCTCCCGCAAATAATTCGGTGCCATTCCTCCCAGCGTCACGGACCTTTGACCGATTTACGCTCATTCTCAGCTGGATTCGCCGTGGCGAGGGGATCAAAACAATATGTGAGTCACGGACGGCCGCTTTGCGCCTGATCTCGGCCCTTCAGCGCAATGATCGCCGATCCTAGAAGCTGCCGCAGTTACCTCAGTGACTATGTCTGCCTCCCACTCGACTGGGTAATCTCCGTCTCCGATCTGGCCGAACCGATCTCCGCCCATCCCGGATCAAGTAAAGTGATTGCAAATGACGAGAGGGCTGCGGCGTAGAACTGCTTGCAAAAAGGCGCCTGTGCTTTGCGCCCTTCTCCGGTCATTCGCAGCACCCGGGCGAGCTTTTGAAGCCTGTCGGTCGCTCTACAAGCTGCCATATTTCTAAGCTGTCCCGGAACTCGGCTCTCGCCTGCTCTTCGGGTCATGAAGGGAAGGCGCGACCCAGAAAAAGCCGAAACAGATGTTCGCCGACGATCCGGTTTGCCAACCAGGCAGACGCAAAGTGCTCATATTCTGCTCCGCCACGTTGCTTGCAAAGTCGGAGCTCGGAGCAATTTGCGGGTTGCGTGGCACCTCGATACATGAACCGCAAATGGCGGGGGCACTAAATCCCTAGAGCAATCCCGTCTTTCCTTGGTTCCGACGCGCCGGTCAGAGTGCCGTTCTCCCAATCGATCCGGATCGCTTGAGCGCCGCCGATCGGCTCATCTGCTGGAGAAAAGGTGAAGCCTCGACATTCGAGCTCGGCTATGGTCGAGGCGTCAATCGTATGCTCCGCCTCCACTTTCGTTCCGTCGGATGTCGGCATAAAGCGGGGCAGATTTATTGCCTCCTGCAGGTCCATTCCGTAGTCGAGCACCTTGGAAATCAGATGGGCATGGCCGAGCGCCTGATAGTAGCCGCCCATGACGCCGAACGATATTTCTACTCTGCCGTTGCGCGTAACCATGCCAGGGATGATCGTGTGAAGCGGCCGTTTCGAGGGCCCGATTCGATTGGGATGGCCGGGCTTGAGCGAGAAACTTTGACCACGATTGTGGAGGATCACTCCCGAGCGAGGCGAGACGAGGCCGGTGCCGAAACTGTCAAAGATGGAGTTGATGAAGCTTACCGAATTCCGATTTCGATCGACGACCGAGATATAGACGGTATCGCGATGAAATGGCATTTCGAGGGGCGGCAGGTCTGTCAGCGCGTTGCTCAGGTCGATCATTCCCGCAAGCCTGTCTGCCAGTTCGTCGGACAGCAGGTGGTCAACCGGGACGTCCGCCTTCTCCGGATCGGCGATCCAGGCGTCGCGGGCGGCATAGGCAAGGCGCGTCGCCTCGATCTCGACATGCAGCCTGTCAGACGACAGCGGGTCCCCCTCGGCGTTGAAGCGGCTCAGGATGTTGAGGATCAGGAGTGCGATGATGCCCTGGCCGTTCGGGGGACATTCATGGACCATGTAGCCGCGAAAATCTGTGGTCACCGGGGTCACATACTCGCCGCGCGAATTCGCGAAGTCTTCCAGCGTCTGGAGCCCGCCCAGCGAATTTAGATAGGACACTATGTCCTCGGCGACCGGTCCCCCGTAGAATGCGTCGCGTCCCTCTGCAGCAATGCGTTTTAGTGTCTCCGCCAGCTCCGGCTGACGGTGAACCTCGCCTATCTTTGGCGCCCTTCCGCCGGGAAGGAAGATTCGCGCAGCCGTGGCGTCGGCCGCGAGCAGTTTTTGCTCAAGGGACCAGTCGCGATGAACGCGGGGAGTGATGGCATAACCCTCCTCGGCAAACCGGATGGCGGGCGCAAGCACGTCGGCAAAGGGGAGCTCGCCGTGATCGGCGTGGAGGCGTGTCCACGCGTCTATCGCCCCGGGGATCGTTACTGCCGCGGGCGACTGGCGTGGCACCTCCGCCAATCCTCGCTCATTGAACCAGTCGGCGGTGAGGGCCGCCGGCGTGCGGCCGGACCCGTTATAGGCGATTACCTTGTCAGAGCCGTTGGGCGCATAAAGCGCGAAACAGTCGCCGCCGATGCCGGTCGAGCCCGGTTCCACAATGCACTGCACCGCGCAGGCGGCAATGGCGGCATCCATGGCGTTACCGCCCATTTCCATGATCTGCAATGCCGCGAACGTGGCAGAAGGGTGCGAGGTCGCCGCCATCGCATGTCGCGACACGGCAACGGATCGCGTCGGCTTCTCGAAATCGCGCATTTCGTTAGTTCTCCTCGTCATTGCGGCGAGACATGTCTCAGGCCCGCGCCCGATAGGGGGTGAGCCGGATTTCCAGCGCGTTCAGTGTCGAGATGATTGTGAAATTGAGGGTGAGATAGATCGCGCCGGCAGCCACGAAGACCTCGACGGCGCGATAGGTCTGCGAAATAAGCCCCTGCGCGATCCCGGTGACCTCCATCAGCGTGATGATCGATGCAAGCGACGTGCCCTTGACCATGAGGATGATCTCGTTGCTGTAATTCGGGATCGCCTGGCGCAGGGCCAGAGGCAGCACAATCAGGCGCAGCGTGAGCAGCTTCGACATGCCGGAGGCTGTAGCGGCCTCGGTCAGTCCGCGCGGCACAGCCTTTATTGCGCCGCGCAGGATCTCGCTTCCATAGGCAGCTTCATTGAGACTGAGCGCGACGATGGCGCACCAGTAAGGCTCGCGGAACAGCCACCAGATTCCGATCGCCTGGAGCGACGGCCGAAACTGGCCGAGACCATAATAGATGAGGAAGATCTGCACCAGCAGGGGTGTTCCGCGAAAGACTGCAACGAAGGCACGGATGGGCCATACCACGATCCGGCGATTTCCCTGTTGGGCGAGCGCGAGCAGCAACGCCATAAGGAAACCGATGCCCATCGAGGCTGCAGTAAGCTGCAGGGTCAACGGCAGGCCAGCAAGCAGGACGGGAATGATCTCGAGAAAGAAGGCGAAGTCGATCACGCGTGGACCATGCCTCTCCAGGCCCGCGCCTCGCCATAACGGAAGACGGAAGCGGTCACGGCGGCGATGACGAAGTAGAGCGCGGCGGCCGCAATATAGAAGATGAAAGGTTCTCGCGTCGAACCTGCTCCGATCTGCGCCTGGCGCATCAGTTCGACGAGGCCGATGACGGAGATCAGTGCCGAGTCCTTGAGTACCAGCTGCCAGACATTGCCGAGCCCCGGCAGGGCGTGGCGCATCAGTTGCGGCACGATGATGAGGCGCAGCGATTGAGATCGGGACAGGCCGAGCGCCTTGCAGGCGTCGAACTGGCCGCGATCCACGGCCTGGTAGGCGCCGCGATAGACTTCTCCCTGATAGGCGCCCGATATGATGCCGATCGCCAGGACACCGGTTGCAAAAGTCGGCAGCCCGACGAAGCCGGCGCTGCCAAATAACTTGCCAATCTGCGTCAGGGCGATGCTGCCGCCGTAGTAGAGGAGGTATATCGTCAGCAAGTCGGGCACACCGCGAAATACTGTGCCGTAGACATGGGCGAGCCAAGCGGGGACGCCGCGGGACGAGAGCCGACCGGCCGCCGCCGTGGCGCCGAAGGCGGCGCCGAGGATAAAGCCGAGAACGGACAGTGCAAGCGTAACACCGGATGCGACAAGCAGAGCGGCTCCCCAGCCGCCCTCTTGCAAACCCAAAATATGCATAAGATTGGTCATGTAAGTCCTAGCCTTTCAGCGCGCTGCCCGACGCAAACGGCTCGCGCCGCTCCGCCGGGCAGGTCCGCCCGCGCCTACTTGACCGGCGTCACATCCGTCTTCACCCATTTCTCCGAGATACGCTTGATGGTGCCGTCGGCGATTGCACCGTCGATTGCCGCATTCAGCATCTCCTTGAGCTTGGTGTCTTCCTTGCGCAGCCCCGCGCCGGTTCCGCGGCCGAAAAGGCCGCCCACAAAGCCCGGTCCGGCGAGGGTGTAATCGGCAAATTCAGGTTTTGAGAGTGTAGCGGCGAGCGCCGTCCGCTGCGCAAAAAGAGCGTCGACCCGGCCGGCGGCGAGGTCGAGGTCATGTTGCTCGGTGGTCTTGTACTCACGGATTTCCACCGTGTCGCCGAAGTACTTCTTTACGAAATCGAGCATCATACTGGCCGCCTGTACGCCGACCACCTTGCCCTTCAGCAGCGGCTTCAGCTTCTCGATCGCGGCCATGGATGCAGCCTCGTCGTCCAGATTGAACTTTTCCGCGGAAAAACCGAGCTTGCCAAGCTCGCTGTCCTTGGCGACGGCGAATCCGCCCGGATCGACCGCGTAGGGCTGGGTGAAGTCTATGGTTTCGAGCCGCTTCGGTGTGATGAACATGCCGGCCATGATCACATCGAACTTGCCGACCTTCAGCGACGGAATAAGACCATCCCAGTCCTGGGCAATGATGGTGCATTTGATCTTCATCCTTGCACAAAGATCGTTAGCAAGCTCGATCTCCAAACCGTCAAGCTTGCCGTCTGCGTTGGTGAAATTCCAGGGAGCGTAGGCGCCTTCCGTCGCGATGGTTATCGCCTTCGGCGCGTCTTGTGCCAAAGTGGCGTGGGTGAAGACGAACATGCTGAATGCGGCCGCAATCGCGGCCAAACGACAGATTTTCATTTGGTTCCCCTTTTTTTCATTGGCTGACTGGCCATTTCTGTCCGGCTGGCGTGTGTCACCGGCTCGGACTCACAAACTCGGCCAGCATCGGTGCTGTCCCGAGAATATGATCTTGCATAACCTCTTCGGCATGACGTCCGTCGCCGGAGCGCAAAGCCGCGATCACGGCGGCATGCTCCTCGCGCGCGGAAAGCGGCTTGTCTGCGTCCTCGAACCAAATCCGCATGTATGGCTCTATCACCACGTGCAGCGCCGAGATCTGGTGGATGAGCTTGGGCCTCCTGCTGAGCGCACAGATCCGGCCATGGAATTCCTGATGTCGCACCACCCAGTCGCTGCTGCCGCTCTGCCCGGCGCGTTCCATGCGATCGAGTAAGTTCTCGAATTCTTCGAGCGCCTCCTCATCGATCCGTGGCATCGCCAGCCTGACGGCGAGTCCTTCCAAAACCGAACGCATTTCGAAGATTTCGTAAAGCTCATCGACTGTGAGGCCGGCCACGACACATCCCCGATTGGGGCGGAGAACGACCAGTCCGTCGGAAGCCAGGCGCCGAAAGGCTTCCCGCACAGGCATGCGGCTCATGCCGATCTCGGCCGCGATGTCTTCGGGAATGAGCCGGTCACCCGGTTTGTAACGACCCAGGCGAAGCGCCCGCTGGAGATGCCGGTACGCTTCCTCCTCTGCAGTGGCGGACATGCGTGGCTCGACGGAGAAGGCTGCTGGCACTTGGTACCTCGGAAGTATTTTTGTATCCACGTATCATCAAATCCGGATTTGCTTGCAGCGTCAATACCCGGTAGCGGCGGAGCGGGGAAGGAAGGCAGGGCGATCATCGGTTGCTTCGCAGGCACGGGCAGCCGTTTGCTACCAGCAGGTTAATCACGAAGTCGTCCGCCTCGATTCGGCTCCCGGTGGAAATGACCGTTTGCGCGTGACCTGCATCACCCGTGTGCCCGAATTGCCATCCAGTACATTTGGTGCAATCTGCTTTTCATGAAGATATCGGGGTCCGATCTCCATCTGTTTCGCGTCTTTGAAAGCGTGGTCCGCAACGGCGGCATGTCCGCAGCACAGATGGAACTGTCGCTTAGTCAACCTACGATCTCCAACCATCTGACCGCGCTTGAACAGCGGCTGGGCGTGAAGTTGTGTGAACGGGGGCGTCGCGGGTTTTCGCTGACGGAGGATGGGCGGCGGGTTTACGAAATCAGTACGGAAATCACCGGGATGCTGGACGCCGGTTCGGCCCGGCTTTCGCGTGTTAGAAGCGCTTTGGCGGGAAAGGTCGGCGTCGGCATTGTCGACTGCTTAGCGACCGACCCAAGTTTCCGGCTTGCCGACGCTATTGCCGAGCTTTCCAAAGCTGCGCCGGAAATCGTGCTAGATCTCAAGATCATGCGCCCCAACGACATAACGAAGGCTGTGGCGGAAAACGAAATAGACATTGGGATAGGTGGCTCCGACATCAAAGTCGCAAGCGTGCAATACCAGATCATCTACCAAGAAGAGCACGCGGTATTTTGCGGTTCGGCGCATCCTTTGTTTTGCCGAAATGACGAGACGATTACGAGTGCGGAATGCTACGGCCATCCATGGGTACACAGAGGATATTGGTATGGTATTCGGCATCATCGCTTCGACACCGCAGCCGCGAACCGGGTAACCTTTGATATTGAAGCGCAGCTTCTGATGGTCCTGTCAGGCGCCTATCTCGGGGTCCTGCCGATACATTTTGCCCGCATGTTCGAACAGCAGGGGCGTCTTCGCCGACTTCCAATAGCCGACGAGGCCTATTCAGCCGACATCGAGGTCGCCACACGAACAGGCGAGCAGGCTGCCAACGTCGCCTATGTCCGCGACGCGATCATCAGGGCGCACCGGATGCATTTGTAAAAACCAATGTATCCGTTCTCTGAATGATATTCTTGCCATTTTGATAGAGGTCTAGCCTCTCGTACGGCCGGCGATGCGCAGCGCAAAACTGCCAACTGCGGACTTCCCTGCCCAACGTGCAACTGCGACGTGGTCGCTACGTCGGGTGTCGATATTTGGCCTTAAGGTATGGAATGAGCACGGACGCTCTTCTGCTTCGCAACCTTCCTAATTTTTCGCCGGAAGCGACAAGGCGCCTCGTGGCAACCCGGTATGGGATCGAGGGGACGTTCAGGCAACTGGCTTCCGAGCGCGATCTGTCCTGGCGGATCGAGGGCACGGATAGCCGCGACGTCGTCGTCAAGATATCGAATATAGGCGAACCCGAAGGCGTCGTGGATATGCAGGTCAAAGCCCTGAACCATATCTGCGAGCGCGATCCGACCCTGCCGGTGCCTCGCGTTGTTCCCTCTCTCGCTGGCGCCCCATATGAATGGATCGCGGACGAGCGCGGCTGCCATCACATGGTGCGTGTGCTTACTTTCCTTCCGGGGAAGGTCATGGAGCAGGTTGAGGAAGCCTTTTCCGCCGCCACTCGGTTCAACATAGGAGCGATGGTAGGACGGCTTGCCTACGCGCTGCGCGATTTTTTTCATCCATACGCAGGCAGCAATGTGCACCTCTGGGACATTTCACGTGCCTTGGCCTTGCGCCCGCAGATAGCAAAGATCTCCGACGCCAGGCTTCGGCAATTGTGTGAAGAAATCTTTGAGCGCGCCGAGCGCTTTACCCTTCCCCAATTGTCGAAGACGCGTTGCCAAGTCGTGCATCAGGATTCGCATGGCGGCAATATCCTGGTCGATCCCAACGACAGCACATCGCCAGTGGGCATCATCGATTTTGGCGATATGGGCCACAATTCCATTGTCGCGGACATTGTGACTGCTTCCGAGACATTCTCGGACTTCGATGACGATCCGATCGCCTACCTTTGCGACGTCACATCAGGTTTCGATTCGACATGCCCACTTGAAGAAAATGAGATCGATCTCCTTTTCGATGCGCTGCTTCTGCGCCTCGCCATGGCCACTGTCATCGTGGAAGCGAGAGAAGCCACGGATGAATCCGGCATCCCGCATATCGAAAACGCCGGCCATTACCCTCGGATGATGCAGTTGCTGAGCCGTCAAGGTCGCGCACAGGCGGTCCGCCGGCTTCGTCAGGCATGCCGGTTTCCGGCGTATGGCGCCATGGGCAACGATGGCGAGCATCTCGCAAATGACTATGACGTGCTCAGGCACGAGCGCGAAGCTCACCTGGGACCGATATGGCATTTCTACAACAAGCCATTGCACATCACCCGCGCCCGCGGAGCCTGGATGTATACCGCCGATGGCACCGCCTATCTGGATGTTTACAACAACGTCCCTCAGATTGGTCATTGCCATCCGCACGTGGCGAAAGCGATCTACCGCCAGGCCTGCGCGCTGAACACCAATACGCGATATATGTGCGACGTGGCGGTCGAGTACTCGGCGCGCCTGACCGCCGACCTGCCTGATCACCTCGACACCTGCATTTTCGTCAACTCGGGCAGCGAAGCCAACGACCTGGCGATGCAGATAGCCATGTCGCTCAGCAGACATGATGGCGGTTTGATCGTTGACCAGGCTTACCACGGATGCACCGGGCTCACGTCGGCGCTCTCCAATGAAAGCTGGCGTCACCTTCCCGCTGACGAGCATCCCAAACGCGTTGAAACCTTGATGGCCCCGGATATGTACAGGGGTCCTTTCGCCAACGACCCGCAAGCAGCGGCAAAGTATGCCGCCGACGCCGACAGGGCGATAGCCACCCTACGCGAAAGAGGCCACAGGCCGGCGGCATTCATGGTCGACACTGCCCTATGTTCGAGCGGGGTGCTGCGGGCGCCTGAAAACTATTTCAATCTTGTCGCGGAAGAGGTCCGATCGGCGGGCGGGTTCGTCATTGCGGACGAGGTGCAGGCCGGTTGTGGCCGCATGGGAACCTTTTGGGGGTTCCGGGCAAACGGGCTCAAGGACGACAATGTCGACTTCATAACGATGGGCAAGCCGGTTGGAAATGGCCACCCTCTCGGCGTTGTCATTCTCAGCTCGGCACTCATGAAGCGGTTCCTCAATGGCACCTACCCGCAGTTGTTCAGCACCTTCGGCGGCAACACCGTCGCATGCGCGGCCGGCATGGCCGTGCTGGACGTCATTGAGCGAGAAGACCTGATCAGGCGGGGCGCCGCCATCGGAGATTATCTGCGGCAGGAGCTTAGGCGTCTGGCTGAACGGCACGCCATCATCGGCGACATACGCGGATTTGGAATGATGACCGGCGTGGAACTGGTGACGGATCGTCTCACAAAGGAACCGGCCGTGACACAAGCCGAGCGGCTTGTCGAAGACATGCTTGCCCGAAACATCCTCATAGGGAAAGGCACGCCTAACACCCTCAAGCTACGCCCGCCACTGATCTGGTCGCGAAACGAGGTCGACATTTTCGTCGGCGCTTTTGACGACAGCTTGAGAAGGCAGCAATGAACCCTGCCAGGGACTTACCTGGAATGATCTCTTGGGCTGAAGCGCCCAGGCCTGCTTCTCCTGCGCCAGCGAGAAGGGTGGCAAGCGGTGTCCAATCGGGAACGATCGGCAGGTCAATGATGCCCTCCTTGACCTCGATAGTCCAACATCTGGCCTGCCGGCAGGATGGCAGGCTGGGCCAAACAGGAGAATCTTCATGAAGAAACAGCTATTCGGACTGGCTGTCACGATGACGGCTGCCCTGTTTTCCGCAGGCGTCTCGTTGGCGCAGGACAAGGTCGTCAACGTCTACAACTGGTCTGATTATATCGACAGTTCCATCCTTGATGATTTCACCAAGGAGACCGGCATCAAGGTCGTCTACGACACCTTCGATTCGAATGAAATTCTTGAGACCAAGCTGCTTGCCGGCGGGTCTGGCTATGACGTGGTGGTTCCCACCGGACCATTCCTGGCCCGTCAGATCCAGGCCGGCGTGTTCCAGAAGCTCGACAAGTTCAAGTTGCCGAACCTCAAGAACATGTGGCCCGAGGTGATGGCGCGCCTAGCCAAGTATGACCCGGGCAACGAATATGCCGTCAACTATATGTGGGGCACCACCGGCATCGGCTATAATGTCGACAAGGTGAAAGCCGCGCTCGGCGACGTGCCGATCGACAGCTGGGACGTGCTCTTCAAGCCGGAGAATGCGGCCAAACTAAAGAATTGTGGCATCAATATCGTCGATGCGCCGGAGGAGACTGTTGCAATTGCCATGAACTATCTCGGCAAGGATGGCGACAGCAAGAAGAAAGAGGACCTCGAAGCCGGCGGTGACACCTACACGAAAATCCGGCCCTACGTCCGCACCTTCAACTCCTCTGCCTATATCAACGATCTGACGAATGGCGATAAATGCATCAGCATCGGCTGGTCGGGCGACGTGCTGCAGGCCAAGAACCGCGCCAATGAAGCCAAGAACGGGGTCAAGATCGAATACCTGATCCCTAAGGAAGGCACCTATATGTGGTTCGATAACCTGGCGATCCCTGCCGACGCCAAGCATGTCGATGAGGCGCATGCCTTCATCAACTACCTGATGCGGCCGGAAGTCATTGCCAAGGCAACCAACTATGTCCAAACAGCCAACGGCAATCTCGCCTCGCAGAAGTTCATCGACGAAGCAGTGTTGAAGAATCCGTCGGTTTATCCGACGCAGGAAACGCTCAAGAAGCTTTTCACGATTTCTCCCTACGGGTCCAAGGAGCAGCGGGTCCTCAACCGCCTCTGGACCCACATAAAGACGGGCAGCTAAACGGAGTACGGATGGGGCGGTCACCGTCCCATTTTTTCCTAAGGCGCCCCGGGATGCAGGTCTCATGATAGCCATGCACAGAAGAATGGCGGAGGGGACATGGCGAAATTTCTTGGACCGGTACCGCGCGGGTTCAGGCCCGTGGGCGGATCCGATTGCGGAGCCATCCATATCAATCGCTGACTTTGCTTCTGATGCAACTTTGGAGAACCAATGCCGTTCCCAGATCTGATCCAGCCCGAACTGAGCGCTTATGTCAGCAGCGTCACCATGCCGGGCGACTTTGCCCGGTTCTGGACGTCAACCGTCGCCGAGGCCCGCCAGGCCGGCGGCGAGGTTAGCATCGTGCAGGCGCAGACGACGCTCAAGGCGATCCAGTCCTTCGACGTCACGTTTCCGGGATACGGCGGTCATCCGATCAAAGGATGGCTGATCTTGCCGACGCATCACAAGGGGCGGCTCCCCCTCGTCGTGCAGTACATCGGCTATGGCGGCGGCCGCGGCTTGGCACATGAGCAGCTGCATTGGGCGGCGTCAGGTTTTGCCTATTTCCGAATGGATACACGTGGGCAGGGAAGCACCTGGAGCGTCGGTGAGACCGCCGATCCTGTCGGCTCAACCTCGTCCATCCCCGGCTTTATGACGCGTGGCGTGCTGGATGAGAATGACTACTATTACCGGCGCCTGTTCACCGATGGTGTGCGGGCGATAGATGCTCTCGTAGGGCTGGACTTCGTCGATCCCGAACGCATCGCGGTTTGCGGTGACAGTCAGGGCGGCGGTATTTCGCTCGCTGTTGGCGGCATCGACCCGCGCGTCAAGGCCGTAATGCCTGACGTGCCATTTCTGTGCGACTTTCCGCGCGCTGTGCAGACTGCCGTGCACGATCCCTATTTGGAAATCGTTCGTTTTCTGGCGCAGCATCGCGAAAAGAAGGCGAAAGTCTTTGAAACGCTCAACTATTTCGACTGCGTCAACTTCGCACGGCAGTCCAAGGCGACGGCGCTGTTTTCGGTGGCCCTGATGGACGAAGTCTGCCCGCCCTCTACAGTTTATGGCGCATTCAATGCCTATGCGGGCGAAAAGACCATCGTAGAATACGAATTCAACAACCACGAAGGTGGGCAAGGCTACCAGGAGCGCCAACAGATGGCGTGGCTCAGCGAACTGTTCGGTGTCAGCTGACGTTAGCGAGCTGATTGGTAGCCGCCCCGTTAGAGCGCCACGCGAGCGGCCCGTCGAGGACGATTGGGCAAACAAGACTTCAGCACTTCGGTAGCTTGTGGCAGAGTCGATCAAGCGGGCCCCGCGGGCCGCAGTCCTGAATACTGCGCCTCTTGGCGATTTGCGATCGAGACGATCCAGGCGCGAAGCTCCGCGCCATGGGGCTTTTGCAGCGCCGAGCGATCCCAAGCCAGGAAATACGGATCAGGCAGTCTAAGGGGGAGGTTGAACGGCACAACCAGCCGACCCGAAGAAATGTCGTCCCCGGCCATGGACAGTTGCGCCAGCACGAAGCCGCGGCCGTTGATGGCTGCGTCAATGGCCGCGCTCGACAACGAGAATGCAACCTCGCCCGATGTCCTGCGGTATTTCGCCCCGATGCTTGCCGCCCACTCGCTCCAAGTCGGCGGCGAGCGATGCTCGCGTGCCCATTCGATCGCCAGCAGTGGCCGTTCGAGGATGTCGACCGGCTTCCGCAAAGGCAGCCGCTCCAGAAGCGCCGGCGAGCAGGCCGGCACCACCCAGTCGGTGAACAGTTCGACATAGTGGTCGTAGTCGCGCTTCTTTGCGCCATAGGAAATGCGAAAGTCGAGCTGCTCTTCGCCGAAGCGCGCCTCGGGCTCGGCGCCGATCAGTCGCACTGTGGCGCCCAAATGATGGGCCTGCCAGTCGAAAAGCTGCGGCGCCAGCCACTTGCTGGCGAGCGAGGGCAGGCACGAGACAGTCAGCGCGGTCTCAGTGCGCGCCCGTTCGAGCAGTTCTCCGGCGCCCCGGATGCGATCGAAGCCCTCTGACACCGCCGTGTGATAGAGCCGCCCCCACGAGGTCAGCGTGACCATCCTGCCGCGGCGCTCCAGAAGTTGTACGCCAAGAGCTTCTTCAGCTTTGCGGATCTGCTGGCTGACTGCGCCAGGCGAAACGCCGAGCTCTTCGGCCGCCCCCGTAACGCTGCCGAGACGCCCGAAGGCTTCGAACGCCTGTATCGAGCGCAAGGGTGGCGGGTTTTTCACGACATTTGCATCCGGGTCTTTGTTTTAGTTTTTCTAAAATAGAAGCCAGCTGCAAGCGCTTTTTGCACCCCCGCCGCACCACTAGAACTTTTCCCGAAGGATAGGGGAGGAGTGGCCATTTTCTCAGGAATTGCTGGTACGTCGCCGCATGGGATCATGAGGTTAGTCATAACGAACTGAAACCCGTGAAGGTCCTCGGCGAAGACATCGTCCTGTACCGCAAGACCAACGGCGCCGTCGCCGCCCTTGAAGATGCCTGCCCGCACCGCAAGCTGCCGCTGTCGATGGGCCGTATTAAGGGCAACGATGTCGAATGCGGCTATCATGGCCTCACCTTCGACTGCACAGGCACCTGCACCCGCGTTCCCGGCGCGGAGAAGATACCGCATGTGGCGCAGGTGCGCAGCTATCCGATCGCCGAGCGCTACGGCCTGCTCTGGATCTGGATGGGCGAGGCTGCCAAGGCCGATCCGGCCAAGATCTTCCAGGTGGAGCACTGGAATGATCCAGCATGGGGCGTCAATCGCGGCGAGTCGATGATGCTCGAATGCAACTATCTCTACATGACCGACAACTTGCTCGACCCCTCGCACGTCGCCTGGGTCCACCAGAGCTCCTTCGGCAATGCCGCTGCCGAGGAAGCTCCGCTCGAAACGACCGTCGGCGAGGATGGCGTCACCGTCTGGCGCTGGATGGTCGACGTTGAGCCCGCGCCATTCTACGCGCCCTACCTCAAATTTTCCGGCAAGTGCGACCGCAAGCAACATTACGAGGTACGCTATCCAAGCCACGCCATCATCAAGGCGATCTTCGTGCCCGCCAACACCGGCGGGGAGGGCAAACCTCTTCATGAGGATGTCTTCCTCATGGATAGCTATAACTTCATGACGCCTGTCGATGAGAACCATACCAGGTACTACTGGTTCCAGATGCGCAACTTCGCGCCAGACGACGAGGAGATCTCGCGTCAGTTCGCCAAGTCTGTGCGCGGAGCCTTCGACGAGGACCGCGTGGTGCTCAACGCCGTGCACAAGGGCATGGCCAACATGCGCACCCCCAATCTCGACCTGAAAATCGACGTCGGCCCGCTGCGCTTCCGGCGCAACCTGGCCAGGCTGATCGCAGCCGAGGAACAGCAACTGGCGGCGGCCGAATGAACGCCTACACCGCCCCCGTCAGTGCACGCCGGAGCGGATTTCGCGAACTCAGGGTGGTCGCCAAGGTGCGTGAAAGCGCAACCATAAGCTCGTTCTACCTGGAGCCGGTCGAAGCCGAAGGCTGGCGGCCTTTTGAGCCGGGTCAGTTCCTCGTCTTCCGCATGCCCGTCCAGGGTGGCGAGGGCTTCGTGCTCAGGAACTACAGCGTATCGTGCTCACCGCGGCAGCAGGGCAGCTACCGCATCACCGTCAAGCGTGAGGCCGCGCCGAGCGCCGATGTGCCCGACGGCGTCAGTTCCTGCTATCTGCATGATCGTGTCGAAGTCGGTAACATCCTGCTGGCCGAGGGGCCGCGGGGCGATTTTTCGCTCGATAGCGAGAGCAAGCGGCCGGTGGTGCTGCTGAGCGGCGGCGTCGGGCTGACGCCGCTGGTCGCGATGCTGCATGCCCTGGCCGCCACCGAGCGGAAGGTGCTCTTCATCCATGCCTGCGACAACGGCGACGTGCATGCCCTGCGAGACGAGGTCGAGACGGTGGCCGCCTCACGACCGGGCGTGACGGCGCACTTCTGCTACCGCTTCCCGACCAGCAAGGACAGGGTTGCCGGCCGCCACCATAGCGAGGGTGTGGTGACGCGCGAGCTGTTGCAGCAATTGCTGCCTCTCGACGACTACGACTTCTATCTCTGCGGCCCTCCACCCTTCATGCGGGCCGTGCACGGCATGCTGCGCGGGCTTGGGGTGCCCCGACAGCGCATCGCCTACGAGTTCTTCGGTCCGGCGACCCTGCTGGAAGCGCCAACCGAGCATGCTCTGGTAGAGCAGGCGCCGGCGGCGGTTCCTGGCGGTTCCATCACAGTGGAGTTTCGCAAATCGGGCCGGACGGCTGCCTGGGATCCGACTGCCGCGTCGCTGCTCGCCTTTGCCGAGGACCAGGGTCTTTCCCCCGACTTCAGCTGTCGCGCCGGGATATGCGGCACCTGCAAGTCGCGCCTGGTTTCCGGCGAGGTCGCCTATTTCGAAGTGCCGCTGGACGAACTGCCCCCCGGCGAAGTCCTGCTGTGTTGTTCGAGGCCAAGAGGATCGGTCGTCCTGGACCTTTGAAGGCGCGGAAGCCCGTGAAGGTACGCACTCCCATAGAGAACGGAAGCATTGGCTTGGACAACTCAATCAAAACCGCCTCACAAAATGGGCTGGCGTTCAACCCAAATGTCGCTGCGCTGCCGCCCTATAATGCCGGCATGAACATCGCTGTCGCCCGTTCGATCTCGGGCCGCCACGACATTGCGCGCCTCGCCAGCAATGAAAACCCGGACGGATGCTCGCCGGCCGTTCTCGCGGCGCTCGCCTCGCCGGCGCTGGAGCCGTGGCGCTACGCCGATCCCGCCTGCGCAGATCTTCGCGCCGCCCTCGGGCAAAAGCTGTCCGTCGAGCCGGACACCATCGTTGCCGGCAACGGTTCGGAGGAACTGATCGCCGCCGTCTCGCGCGCCATGCTCGTGCCCAGAGCCGGCGTGGTCACCGTGGTTCCGAGCTTCGGCCTGCACGAGATCGAGCCGCTGGCACAGGGCGCGGTCGTCACGAAAGTGGCGATGACCGACGATCTCGGCTTCGACATCGCGGCACTCGAGCAGGCCATCGCCTCCGGCCCCCGCATCGTCTTCCTTTCCTCGCCGTGGAATCCGGTCGGCCCGGCGCTCGATCGCGAGTCGCTGGACCGGCTGATCGCGGCGGTGAGATCTGGCACGCTGTTCGTGCTCGACCAAGCCTATTTCGAATTCGCCGACGAGTCTTGTCCCGACGGGCTCAAAGTGCTGCGGGAGAGCGGCATTGCCTTCGTCGTGCTGCGTACTTTTTCCAAGGCCTACGGGCTGGCGGGATTGCGCGTCGGCTATGCCGTCTGTTCCGACGTTGAATTGGCGCGGGTGGTGGCGGCTGCCAAAACGCCCTTCAACGTCAATGCGGCGGCGCAGGTCGCGGCCATCGCGGCACTCGCCGACGAGGCATGGATGCAGGGATCGGTCGCTCGCCTGCGCGGCGAACGCGCACGTGTCGGCACCGTCCTCAAAGAACTTGGTTTCCAGGTCGCGCGCTCCCAGACGAATTTCCTGTTCTTCGACTGTGGCGGCGACAGCTCGCTGGTTGCGAGCGCTCTGCTCCAGGAAGGCATCATCGTGAAGGCATGGCGCGAAAAAGGCTACGAAAACTATCTGCGCGTCACCATCGGCGCGCCCGCCGACAATGACCGCCTGATCGGCGCGCTCGCTTGGATCGCGCGCCAATGATCGATCAGCACCCCAGCCAGGCCGGATTGCAAGACGCGCCAGCGGCGGTTCCATATGCGCTTCTCGACGATATCCGCGGGGTCGTCGGCGCGCGGCATCTGCGCATAGGCGCGGCCGCCGATGTCGATCCTGGCACCAATCCCGAAAATCTCGGCGCCGGCATCATCGTCGCACCGGCCACGACCGAAGAGGTGGCGGCGGTGGTGCGGCTGTGCGACCGGCACGGCGTGCCGGTCGTCGCCCAGGGCGGGCGCACCGGACTGGTCGGCGGCAGCGTTTCGGAACCGGGCGAGATCGTGCTTTCGCTCGAGCGGATGAACCGCATCGAGCGGCTGGACGCCGTCGAGCGCACGGCCGTCGTCCAGGCGGGCGTCGTCTTAGAAGCGCTGCGCCAGGCGGCGGCCGAGCACAGGCTGGAGCCCGGCATCGACCTTGCGGCGCGCGGCAGTGCCACGGTCGGCGGCATGGTCTCGACCAATGCCGGCGGCGTCATGGCCTTCCGCAACGGCGTCATGCGCCACCGGGTGCTCGGCCTCGAGGCGGTCCTCGCCGACGGCAGCGTCTATCGCGACATGACGCGGGTGGTGAAGAACGCTGCGGGCTACGATCTCAAGCATCTTTTCATCGGCGCGGAAGGCACGCTCGGCATCGTAACGCGGGCCGTGCTCAAGCTCGATCCCACGCCGCGTGCAACGGCAACGGCGCTGTTCGGCCTGCCGTCCGTCACCGCGGCGTTGGACCTCATCCGCCTGGCACTCGACAGCGAAACCGGCCAGCTTCGCGCGGCCGAGGCGCTGTGGCGGTCGTTCATCGATCTTACTGCGTCCGCGCATGGGTGGTCGGAACCCGACTTCGAGCTCGACCAACCGTTCTACCTTCTGCTGGCGCTTGGCGGCGGGCGTGAGGAAGCGTTGCGCGCTGAGTTCGAAAAACTCTTCGGCGATATTCTGGAGCGCCATCCCGAGACGACCGGCATCGTCGCCGGCTCGAAGCGACAGGAAGAGGCGCTGTGGAGACTGCGCGAGGACACTGACATCATCTATCGAGCCCATGCGGCAGCGCCTTCCTATGATGTGTCGGTGCCGCTTTCGCAGATCGACGGATATGTCGACAGAATCCTTACCGGGCTTGGCACCATTGACCCTGAGCTGAAACCTTTCGTCTTCGGACATCTCGCCGACGGGAATTTGCATATCGTGCTCAACCGCCGCGGGCCTCTGCCGACGGCACTCGCGGCGGCGCTTTACGCCGATCTCGCCGCCCTTGGCGGCTCCTTCTCGGCCGAGCATGGCGTGGGCTCCAAGCGCATCCACGCGCTGGCTGCCACCGCCGACCGGACCAAGCTGAAGCTCATGAGGCGGGTCAAGGACACGCTCGACTCCCATGCGCTTATGAACCCGGGAAAGGTGTTGCCCCTTGTCCCGCCGCCTGACAACGACAGCAACCGGAATGGAGTGGAAGCTCATGCGTGATGTAGCTGCGGCGCGCTCCTATTCGGTCGGCTTTGCCGAACTACGCCATCGCTTCCGCAACGCCGCCCAGCGTGCCGGTGCCGAGCTGACGGAATATGTTCATCCCTTGCACGGCCCGGCCGGCGAGATGCTGGCCACAGATGTCGCCTTCATCGGGCGCCGGAACGCGCCCAAGCTGATGGTGTTGATCTCCGGCACGCATGGCGTCGAGGGCCAGTTCGGCTCGGCCTGCCAGACCGCTTGGCTGGAGGAGAATGCTCCGCGGCGGTTGCCGGACGATACGGCAATCCTCGCCATCCACCTCATCAACCCTTGGGGAACGGCCTGGTCTCGACGCGTCAACGAGGACAATGTCGACCTCAACCGCAATTTCATAGACTGGCAGGCTGGTGCGCCGAAGAACGAAAAATATGCCGACCTTCACGCAGCGCTCGTCTGCCGAGAATGGGAAGGCCCGGAACGCGTTCGGGCCGACGAAGCGCTGGAAGCGGCAAGGACGCGGCTGGGCGGCCATGCCGGCATCGCGCCAATCGTCGAGGCGGGTCAGTACCAGTTTCCGGGCGGCCTGTTCTACGGCGGTGCCGGACCGGTCTGGTCGAACCGTACACTCATCGACATCCTAACCGCGTTCGCCGCGCAGGCGCGCCATGTCGTGGTCTTCGATATGCATACCGGCGCCGGCCCTTACGGCTATCCGGCCCTGCTGTCGGTCGCCGAAAGCGAGCATGACGGGTTGGCTTGGGGCAAGTCCGTCTTCGGTCCGGCGCTCTCGGTGGTGCTGACCGGCGCCGACGCCAGGACCGACACCGGCATCGCCGCTACCGCGACTGGCTATGTCTCGGCGGCCGTGCGCAAGGTCATGCCCGATGCGCGCGTGCTGCCGCTGGTCGTCGAATGCGGCACGCTCGACGGCGCCGCGGTCATGGACGCGGTGCAGGCCGACAACTGGCTGCATCTCCACGGCAAGGTCGATTCGCCACTCGGCCAGCGTATCAAGTCGACGCTGCGCGCCGCCTTCATCCCCGAGGATGCCGACTGGCAGTGGAACTCGTTGGCCACCAGCCTGCGTTATTTCGACCGTGCTTTCGCGGATCTCAAGGCCGTGGACGCAGCCATCGACGGCAAGCCGCAAGCTGCCGTGCCAGTCGCGGTGACCAGCATCGCCCAGCCACATTCCGCGGCCGTGGCCGTGCGGCCGAAAGCGGCCGTCGAGGTGCTCGACCTCCACAAACGCTTCGGTCCGATCAAAGTGCTGAACGGCGTGAGCCTTTCGGCAGGCGCCGGCGAAGTTGTGTCGGTGATCGGCTCGTCCGGCTCCGGCAAGAGCACCTTCCTGCGCTGCATCAACCTGCTCGAACAGCCCAATAGCGGCCGCATCATCGTCGATGGCGACGAGATCAGGATGAAGAGGACCTCGGATGGCCGTTCTCATCCGGCGGATATGCGGCAGGTGGAGCGCATCCGTGCCCGCGTCGGCATGGTGTTCCAAAGCTTCAACCTGTGGCCACATCTGACGGTGCTCGAAAACATCACCGAGGCGCCCGTTCACGTGCTGAAGGAGCGTCGCGACGAGGCGGTGGAGCACGCTCATGCTCTGCTCAAGAAGGTTGGCCTGTCCGACAAGCACGCCCAGTATCCCGGCCAGCTTTCTGGAGGCCAGCAGCAGCGCGCGGCGATCGCCCGCACGCTCGCCATGCGCCCCAAGGTGATCCTGCTCGACGAGCCGACCTCCGCACTCGATCCCGAACTCGTCGGCGAAGTGCTGCGCGTCATCCGACAGCTCGCCGAGGAGGGCAACACCATGATCCTCGTGACGCACGAGATGCAGTTCGCGCGCGAGGTGTCGCACAAGATCCTCTTTCTCCACCGCGGCAAGGTGGAGGAGGAGGGGGCGCCGGCGGAGCTGTTCGCCAATCCGCGCTCGGAACGGCTGCGCCAGTTCCTGGCCCGGACGCTCTGACCGGGCGCGATCAAGGAGCAACCGGGCGCAAGCCCGATGCACACCCACAAACGTTCAACAATGGGGAACTCAATGAAACTGAAGATCTTGTCACTGCTCGCCTTCCTCGCCGCCGGAATGAACAGTTCCTTCGCCGCCAGCGAACTCGCCATCGGCACCGAGGGCGCCTATCCGCCCTGGAGCATGGCCGACGCCTCCGGCAACGTCACTGGCTTCGACGCCGACGTTGGCGCGCTTCTCTGCGCCAAGCTCGACAAGAAGTGCCACTTCGTCGTGCAGGCCTTCGACGGTCTGATCCCGGCGCTGAAGGCCAAGCGCTTCGACGTCATCATCTCGGGCATGTCGATCACCGCCGAGCGCAAGAAGGAGATCAACTTCAGCGTCGGCTACGCCCAACTTGCTAACATGTTCGTGGCGCCGAAGAACTCCGACCTCGCCGGCATCAAGGACATCGACACGCTGCTCAAGTCGCTCGACGGCAAGAAGGTCGGCGTGCAGGCGGGCACCACGCATGCGCATTTCCTGGAAAAGCGCGCGCCCAATGCCGATCTCAGGACCTACGATACGCTAGACCAGATGCAGATCGACCTGGCATCCGGACGCATCGACACCGCCTTCGCCGACGCTTCGGCGCTGCAGGACTTCCTCGACAAGCCCGACGGCAAGAACTTCCAGTTCGTCGACGTGCGGATCAAGAGCACCTTCGACCCGTCGCTGGGTGAGGGCATCGGCGTCGGCATCTCGCAGGATAACACCGCGCTGAAGGCCGACATCGACAAGGCGCTGTGCGAGCTGGTTGCCGACGGCTCGATCGGCAAGGCCAGCGAGAAGTGGTTCAAGTCCGACATCTCTCGCCCCTGCAAGTAAGAGCCAGAGGCGACCGTCCGCGCCGCCAGGCGAGGGCGGTCGTCTCGGCCGGATCCGGAGCCGCCCTCCGGACGGACTGACATCGGAAAGCTTGGCCTGTCTATGGAATTTGGTCTTTGGCAAGTGTGGGAAGGCGGCTGGGTCGGCGCAATAGTGCGTGGCGCGACGATCACGATTGCCGTCGCCATCGCCGCCATGCTGGGCGGCTTCGTCGTCGGCGTGATCTGCGGCCTAATCAAATGGGGGCGCGTGCGTCCGCTGACATATGTCGTGGACGGCTACACGGCGCTGGTGCGCGGCGTGCCGGAACTGCTCATCATCTATCTTCTGTTCTTCGGCTCGGTCCAGTTCGTGACGCAGGTGGCGGCCGCGTTCGGCTATGCCGGTCTTGCCGACAGCGGCTATGCTTTCGTCATTGCCGTCCTCGCCATCGGCTCGATCTCGGGCGCCTATTCCACCGAGGTGGTGCGCGGCGCGCTTGCCGCCATCCCGCAGGGCCAGATCGAGGCGGCCCGGGCGTTGGGCATCCCGGGCCTGCGCATCTTCCGCCGCATCATCCTGCCGCAGTTGCTGCGCATCGCCATTCCCGGCATGAACAATGTCTGGCAGGTCACCATCAAGGACACGGCGCTGGTCTCGGTGGTCGGCCTCCAGGAACTGATGCGCACCGCTTTCATCGGTTCCAACACAACGCGTCACCCTTTCATCTTCTATCTCATCGCTGCGGTGGTCTATCTCGCGATCACATTGATCAGCCAGGCTGGCATCGACCAGGCCGAACGCGTGCTCAGGCTCCGCTCAAGGAAGTAAAACCGATGGACCTCGAACTCATCCAGCAAGCAATTCCGGTGCTGTTGAAGGGGCTGAAAGTCACCGCCATCCTCACCTTCCTGTCGGTCCTGATCGGTTTCAACCTTGGCCTAGGCTTGGCCATCATGCGTCTGTCGTCGAACAGGCTCGTTTCTGGGTTTGCCAAAGGCTACAGCACGGTCTTTCGCGGCACCCCGCTGCTGGTGCAAATCTTCCTCTTCTACTACGGCCTGGGCCAGCTCTCCTTCGTTAAGGAAAACGCGGCACTGTGGTGGGTGGTGAGTGACGGCGCGCGCTGCGCGGTGCTGGCGTTGGCGCTCAATACTGCCGCCTATACGTCGGAGATCCTGCGCGGCGGGCTGATGTCGGTGCCAGTAGGCCTTGTCGAGGCAGCACAAGCCTGCGGGATGTCGCGCGCCTTGCGCTTTCGCCGCATAGAGTTTCCACTTGCCATCCGCCAGGCGTTGCCGGCCTATGGCAACGAACTGGTGCTGACGCTTAAGGGCACCAGCCTTGCATCCACGATCACAGTGCTGGAAGTCACCGGCTACGCCAAGCGGCTGATGAGCCAGACCTTCGCTGTCTTCGAGATATTCGCCATTGCGGGCGCGCTCTACCTGGCAATCAATCTGTTTCTGATCACGCTGGTGCGCCTGTTGGAGCGCTATCTCAATCGCCACCAGACACGGTGAAACGATGGCGATTGCCTAATATCAGACTACAGTTGGCCACGTTCCGCTTTCTGGTGGGTCGTCCTGAAGGCGGACGTTCCCCTTTCGCGAAGAGTTTCGGGCGCCGGCAGGCGTACGAAAGTCCCCGAGGAA
>NZ_LPVS01000253.1:0-26362 GCF_014843905.1 Mesorhizobium silamurunense
AACAACGAATTACCTCTTGCATCGCGGGAGCCATCCACAGAAGACATCGTCTGCGGAGATTCGGGCTGTCCGGAAATTTTCAGGCCACGTCCCGCCGAATTGGCTGGCGATCATCAGCCGCGAACACCGCGCTCGCCTCGCTGACGATAGAGACATGGTCCCTGGCGGCCTTGCCCGCAGCCACGCTGTCTCCGCGCATGATTGCGGTGACGATTAGGTCGTGTTCCTGCCAGGATTTGGCCAGCCGTCCGGGCAGCATGAACTGCGCGCGGCGGAAGGGTGCCAACCGGCTGCGGGTCATCACGGTGAGATCGTGGATATGCGTATTGTGGGCGCCACGATAAAGCCGGCTATGGAACTCGGTGTTGAAATACTCGTAGTCCTCCTCGGCGCCCAGCCGCACCATCCGCGACGAAGCCTGATGCTCGATCTCGAGCGCGCGACGCTCGCTGCTGGTCATGCGCTCGGCCGAGAAGCGCGCGCAGATCGCTTCCAGTTCGGCCATGCTCTCGAACATCGAGGCGAGGTGATCCTGCGTCACGACGGCGACGATAGCGCCCCTGTTGGGCCGCCTTTCGACCAGGCCCATGGCGCTGAGCTGGCCGAGCGCCTCCCTGACCGGGGTGCGTGATACGTCGAAGCGGGCGGCGAGTGAGGCCTCGTCCAGTTTTTCGCCGGGGCGCAGGTAGCCGGTGACGATCCGGTCGCCGATCGCCCTGACCATCTGATCCACAGTCGTCCCCGACCTGATCAAGCTGCGCTTCCCCGACAAGTTTCCTCCGTCCGGTCTTCTCTGGAGTCGGCCGACTCGTTGGCTTCGACTCGACACGTTCTCTATGCCTCTATTTTAATCTGCCTGTCAAACTGGCTATTTTCAAGGCAAAAAGTGCATGCAATTGCCTCTGGTATGAGCACGAACCCTCGATATGATCACTGATTTTATTGGATAAATTTCAATCCGGAAACTGGCACAGTGATTGCATGCACTTTCTTGACGGCATGTTAACCGACCCGGAAAAGGGTCCTAAAAGGGGAGCATTCACTATGACCGACAGATTCATGCTTAACCGCCGCCAGCTGCTCAAGACCTCCGCCGCGGGAGCCGTACTCGGCCTGGTCTCGGCATCCTTTCCGATCAGTCGTGCCTTCGCCGCCGCTGCCACCGTCGGCTTCATCTATGTCGGCCCGAAGGACGACTACGGGTACAACCAGGCGCATGCCGAAGGGGCGGCGTCGCTGAAGGGCATCGAAGGCATCTCCATCGTCGAGGAGGAAAACGTTCCGGAGACGGTCGACGTTCAGAAGACAATGGAATCGATGATCAACCTCGATGGCGCCTCGCTGATCTTCCCGACCTCCTTCGGCTATTTCGATCCGCACATGCTGGCCATGTGCGCGAAGTTCCCAGACGTCCAGTTCCGCCATTGCGGCGGCATGTGGAGCAAGGACAAGCACCCGATGAATGCCGGTTCCTATTTCGGCTATATCGGCATGGGCCAGTATCTCAACGGCGTCGTCGCCGGCCACACCTCGAAGAGCAAGAAGCTCGGATTCGTCGCCGCCAAGCCGATCCCGCAGGTCCTGCTCAACATCAACTCGTTTCTGCTCGGCGCACGCTCAGTCGACCCGACGATCACCTGCCAGGTCATCTTCACCGGCGAGTGGTCGCTGGCGGTCAAGGAGGCGGAAGCCACCAACGCCCTGGTCGACCAGGGCGCCGACGTCATCACCTGTCATGTCGACAGCCCGAAAGTGGTGGTCGAGACGGCGGCCGGCCGTGGTGCCTTCGTCTGCGGCTATCACGCCAACCAGAGCCCGCTGGCGCCGGAAAAGTACCTGACCGGCGCGGAGTGGAACTGGGCCAAGGTCTACAAGATGTTCGTCGACAACCTCATCGCCGGCACGCCGCTGCCCAATTTCACCCGCGGCGGTCTTGCCGATGGCTTCGTCAAGATGAGCCCGCTCGGCCCCGCCGTCGGCGAAGCGGCGCGCAAGCAGTTCGACGGGACGCTGGCCGAAATGATGAAGGGCGGCTTCTCAGTCATCAAGGGTCCGTTGAAGAGCAACAAGGGCGTCGTCGTCGCTACCCAAGGCCAGGCCTTTGTCGAGACCGCCATCGAGCTCGAAAGCATGGACTATCTCGTCGAGGGCGTCGTCGGCTCGACGGCCTGAGCGGGCCGAGGGGAGACGGAACGATGACGGACACGGTGAGCAGCGCGGACGTGCGGGCCATTCTCGGCGCTGGGGGATATCGGGCGGCGCTCGAATGGATCGCCAGGCGGGCGGAAGCCTTCGTTATTCCGTTCGCGGCGCTGGTCGTCGGCATGGTCCTGTTCAGCCTGTTCATTGCGCTCGTCGGCAAGTCGCCGGTCCAGCTCTATGAAACGATGTGGCGCGGCGGCTTCGGCTCGTGGTTCTCAATCCAGAACTCGCTGTCGCGGGGAGCACCGCTCTTGCTGGCGGCGCTCTGCGTGGCTCTGCCGGCGCGGCTCGGCCTCGTCGTCATCGGCGGCGAGGGCGCCATCGTTCTCGGCGGCGTCGCCGCCGCGGCCATCGGCGTGGCGCTGGCCGGCGCCCCATCCTTCATCGTCATTCTTGCCATGGGCGTGGCGGGCATGGCCGCCGGCGGCATCTGGATAGGTGCCGTCGGCGCGCTCCGCCACTACCGGGCCGTCAACGAAACCATCTCCAGCCTGCTGATGGCCTACATCGCCATTGCCCTGATGAACCAGTTGGTGGAAGGGCCGCTGCGCGACCCGGCCTCGCTCAACAAGCCCTCGACTCAGCCGCTGGCCGACATCTACCGCGTCGGCAACATTCCGGGCATGGAGGTGCATTGGGGGCTTGCCGTCGGCGTCGTGGCCTGTGTGCTGTCCTGGGTGCTGATCGAAAAGACCCGCTGGGGCTTTGCCGCCCGCATCGCCGGCGGCAATGTCAGGGCAGCGCAGGTGCAGGGATTGGCTGTCGGACCGCTGATCGTCGGCTTTACCGCGCTTGCCGGCGGCTTTGCCGGCCTTGCCGGCATGCTGGAAGTCGCTGCCGTGCAAGGCAGCGCCAACGGCTCGCTCGCCGCCGGCTATGGTTACACCGGCATCCTCATCGCCTTCCTCGCCCGCCACAATCCGCTGGCCATCATCCCCGTCGCCATCCTGCTTGGCGGTATCGACGCGTCCGGCGGGCTGATCCAGCGCCGCATGGACCTGCCCGACGCCACCGTCCTGGTGCTGCAAGGCATGCTGTTCATCGTCATCCTGTTCAGCGAAACTTTCTACGGTCGCTTCAAGGCCTTCAATCCCGACCTTTGGCAGAGGGCCTCCTAATGGACGCTACCGACATCGGCCTCTGGGGCGTGCCGCTCGCCATCCTCGGCGGCGCCATCCGTGTGTCGACGCCCTTTATCTTCGTTTCGCTCGGCGAGGCCATCACCGAGCGCTCGGGCCGCATCAATCTGGGGCTCGAAGGCACACTCGTCTTCGGCGCCATGACCGCATATGCAGTCGCGGTCATGACCAACTCGCCGTGGCCCGGTCTACTGGCCGCCGCCGCCGCCGGCCTTTGCTTCGGTCTTTTCCATGGCTGGATCTGCAAATTCTCGAAAGTCAACGATATCGCCATCGGCATTGCGCTGATGCTGTTTGGCTCGGGGCTCGCCTTCTTCTTCGGGAAGCCGTTCATCAAGCCGAAGGCGCCCAACCTTCCGGCCATTCCCTTCGGCGCCTGGTCCGACATTCCGCAGGTGCAGGCGGCACTCGACGTCAACGTGTTGTTCCTGATCGGGGCGGCACTTTCGCTCGTCCTGTGGTGGGCCTTCCGCAACACCCGCGCCGGCCTCATCGTGCGCGTCGTCGGCGACAGTTCCGACGCCGCGCGCGCCATGGGCCTCAACCCGAACAGGGTGCGCCTTCTCGCCACCGGCGTCGGCGGCGCGCTGGCCGGCATCGGCGGCGCCTATCTGTCACTCTACTATCCCGGCAGTTGGACCGAGCGCATCTCATCCGGCCAAGGGCTGATGGCGGTGGCACTGGTCATTTTCGCGCGCTGGAACCCGCTCGGCTGCTTTGCCGCTGCCCTTCTGTTCGGCGGCGCAGGAGCGCTCGGACCGGCGCTGCAGTCGGTCGGCGTCACGCAAGGCTACTACCTCTTCTACGCCGCCCCTTACATCCTCACCCTCGTCATCATGATCGCCACCTCGTCGCCGACCCGTTCGCTTGCCGGCGCGCCGGGCGAATTGTCGATCACCAAATGACTGGAGTTTTTGCCATGAACGCCAGAGCTGAAATCACCCAGCGCTACATCGACGCCGACCCGTATCCATGGCCCTATAACGGCGAACTGCGCCCCGACAACACGGCGTTGATCATCATCGACATGCAGACCGACTTCTGCGGGCCGGGCGGCTATGTCGACCACATGGGCTATGACCTGTCGCTGGTGCGCGCGCCGATCGAGCCGATCAAGTCGGTGCTGTCGGCCATGCGCGCGAAAGGCTACACCATTATCCACACCCGCGAGGGCCACCGGCCCGACCTCGCCGACCTGCCCGCCAACAAGCGCTGGCGCTCGCGCCGCATCAATGCCGGCATTGGCGACCCCGGCCCCTGCGGGCGCATCCTGGTGCGCGGCGAGCCGGGCTGGGACATCATTCCCGACCTCTATCCGGCCGAAGGCGAGCCGATCATCGACAAGCCGGGCAAGGGCTCGTTCTGCGCCACCGACCTGGAACTGATCCTCAACCAGCGCGGCATCGAAAACATTGTGCTCACCGGCATCACCACCGATGTCTGCGTGCACACGACCATGCGCGAGGCCAACGACCGCGGCTTCGAATGCGTGATGCTGGAGGATTGCTGCGGGGCGACCGACTACGGCAATCATCTCGCCGCGATCAAGATGATCAAGATGCAGGGCGGCGTCTTCGGCGCGGTGTCGAATTCGGCGTCCTTCGTCGCCCAACTGCCGTGAGGAAGCCAGGATGAGCGCGATCACCGGCAACAAGGCCGTCGGCGTCGAGACCATCGGCATGACCATGCGTTTCGGCGCCTTCACGGCGCTGGGCGACGTCTCCATCAAGGTGCGGGCCGGCTCCTTTCACGCACTGCTCGGCGAGAACGGCGCCGGCAAGTCGACGCTGGTCAAATGCATGATGGGTTTTTATCACCCGACCGCCGGCGACATACTGGTCGACGGCCGCGAGGTGGCGATCGCCAGCCCCAGGGACGCATCGGCGCTCGGCCTCGGCATGGTCTACCAGCATTTCACGCTTGTGCCGTCGCTGACCGGCGCCGAGAACCTGGTCATTTCGCGCGAGAAGGTTCCCGGCGTGATCGACTGGCGTAAGGAGCGCGGCGACCTTGCCGTGTTCATGGATCGCATGCCGTTCAAATTGCCGCTCGACGTCAAGGTCGCCGAGCTCGCGGCCGGCGAGAAGCAGAAGCTCGAGATCGTCAAGCAGCTCTATCTCGGCCGCTCCTTCCTGGTGCTGGACGAGCCGACCTCCGTGCTCACTCCCGGCGAGGCGCAGGAAGTGCTGGGCCTTGTGCGCGCCATGACCAGGGCTGGCGACCTCACCGTACTGATGATCTCGCACAAATTCCATGAGGTGACGGCATTCGCCGACGACGTCAGCGTGCTGCGCAAGGGCAGGCTGACCGGCACCGGCCGCGTCGTCGACCTCGACCGCAAGGCCATGGCGGCGATGATGATCGGCGACCAGCCTATCGCGGCACTCGACAGCCGCGCCGAGCCCAGGCCGGACGCCGAGATCGTGCTCAAGGTCAAGGCGCTGAAGGCGCCGGACCGCACCGGACTGAAGTCGATCCGGATCGAGGATCTCGGCGTGCGCTCCGGCGAGATCGTCGGCATCGCCGGTATTTCCGGCAACGGCCAGAAGGAATTCCTCGAAGTGCTGGCCGGGCAGCGCCCCCGCGATGCCGGCGAAGTCATGGTGCGCGGCAGCGCCTATGCGGCGACGCGCGCCGAGGCGCGGGCGCTCAATGTCCGCCTCATCCCGGAAGAGCCGCTGAAAAACGCCTGCGCGCCGAAGATGACGGTGGCCGAGAACATTTCTTTCCGCACCTTCGACATCGACAGCAACGGCAAACCGGTAAGCTGGATCAGCGCCGGCGCCATCAAGGCATTCAGCGCCAGGCTGGTCGAGCAGTTCAAGGTCAAGACCGCATCGCTTGCCTCGCCAATCGCCTCGCTGTCGGGCGGCAATGTGCAGCGCGCCGTGCTTGCCCGCGAGCTCACCGGCGAAGTCGATCTGTTGATCGTCTCCAACCCGTGCTTCGGCCTCGACTTTTCGGCCGTGGCCGAAATCCGCGCCCGCATCATGAAGGCGCGCAATGCGGGTGCCGCCGTGCTTCTGATGTCGGAGGATCTCGACGAACTGCTCGAGCTTTCAGACCGCATCTTCGTCATGTCGGATGGCGCGCTGGTCTACGAGACGCCGATCGCGCAGGCCAGTGTCCAGACCATCGGCGAGCACATGGCGGGACATCACTGATGGCGGAAATCGAAGCGAAGCCATTTCCGTTCGCCTTCAAGCCGCGCACCATTGCGCTGGTCGTCATCGACATGCAGCGAGACTTCGCCGAGCCCGGCGGCTTCGGTGCCAGTCTCGGCAACGACGTCGGCCGTGTGACAGCGATCGTGCCGACGGTGAAGAGATTGATCGAGGGCTTTCGCGCCGCCGGCCTGCCGGTAATCCACACGATGGAGTGCCACCGGCCCGACCTTTCCGACCTGCCGCCGGCCAAGCGCAATCGCGGCAATCCGTCGATCCGGATCGGCGATGCCGGGCCTATGGGCCGCGTGCTGATCGCCGGCGAGCCGGGCACGGCGATCCTCGACGAACTTGCGCCGCTGCCCGGCGAGATCGTCATCGAGAAGCCGGGCAAGGGCGCCTTCTACGCCACCTCCTTCGGCGACGACCTGAAAAGGCTCGGCGCCGAGCAGCTGGTCTTTGCCGGCGTCACCACCGAAGTCTGCGTGCAGACGACGATGCGCGAGGCCAACGATCGCGGCTATGAGTGCCTGCTCGCCGAGGACGCGACGGAAAGTTACTTTCCCGAATTCAAGGCGGCGGCGATCGCCATGATCAGGGCGCAGGGCGCCATCATCGGCTGGACGGCGACGACCGACCAGGTGCTCGAGGGAATTGCCAATGCCTAATCTTGCCTTTGCCGGCCTACTCGACAGCGGCTGGCGCGATCTGGCATTCGAGCATTTCCGTGACGGCATCAGCGTGCACTGGCTGCTGAAGGGCGGGCCGGTCGAGCCGTCGGTCGCGATCCTGAAATACTGGCCCGGCGCCGGCGTGCCGCGCCACCGCCATGTCGGGCTGGAGACCATCGTCGTGCTGGAAGGCACCCAAAGCGACGAGAACGGCCACTATCCTGCCGGCAGCGTGATCCTCAATCCGGTCGGGACCGAGCATTCGGTGTGGACGAAGGACGGCTGCGTCGTGCTGATCCAGTGGGATCTGCCGGTGATCATTCTGGGGGAGACGAAATGAGTGATGTCCACTTCGACATTGCAAGCCTGCACGCGGCCTATCGGGACGGCGTCGGCGTCGCCGATGTGATCGCGACGATTTATGCCCGCATCGAGACAGCTGATGATCCGGGCATGTTCATCCATCTCGCCGCCAGGGCGGACCTGCTTGCCGCGGCCGAAGCGCTCGGCCCGTTCGACCTGGTGGCAAAGCCACTGTGGGGCATTCCCTTCGCCGTCAAGGACAACATCGACGTTGCCGGCATGCCGACGACGGCAGCCTGCGCCGAATACACCTACTGGCCCGACAAGGACGCCACCGTGGTGGCGCGGCTGAGGGCGGCCGGCGCACTCGTCGTCGGCAAGACCAATCTCGACCAGTTCGCCACTGGCCTCGTCGGCGTGCGCACGCCCTGGCCGACTCCGCGCAACGCCATCGACGCGGAGCTGGTGCCAGGCGGCTCCTCCTCGGGGTCGGCGGTGGCGACGGCGCGTGGCATCGTCTCCTTCGCGCTCGGCACCGACACCGCCGGCTCCGGCCGCATCCCGGCCGGCCTCAACAACATCGTCGGGTTGAAGCCGACCGTTGGTGCGTTGTCGACGGCCGGCGTGGTGCCGGCCTGCCGCACGTTGGACTGCGTGTCGGTGTTCGCGCTGACCGTCGATGACGCCTATGCAGTGTTCTCCGTAGTGGCGGCGCGCGACGCCGCCGATCCCTATTCGCGCGGCGTCGCCGTCCAACCGCTTGCCGCGCGCCCACCGGTGCTGAGCGTCGGCATTCCGGCAAAAGCCGACCTGAAATTCTTCGGCGATGCAGCGATGCAGGCCGGCTTCGAGGCATCGCTTGCCATGCTGTCGCGGCTCGGCTGCCGGCTGGTCGAAATCCCGTTCGGCGATTTCTACGCCACCGCCAACCTCCTCTATGAGGGCGCCTGGGTGGCCGAACGCTATGCCGCGATCCGCGATTTCATGGAAGCCAACGAAGCCGCCATGCATCCAGTGACGCGCAAGATCATCGGCGGCGCCAGGAAGCTATCGGCGGCCGATGCCTTCCGCGGCCTCTATGCCTTGCAGGCGTACCGGGCCAAGCTCGCCCAGGTCATCGCCTCGGTCGACCTGTTCTGCGTGCCGACCGCGCCGACCCACTATACGCTCGATGCCGTGCTCGCCGATCCGATCGCCACCAACAGCCGGCTGGGTACCTACACCAATTTCGTCAATCTGCTCGACATGTGCGGCATCGCCGTGCCGACCGGCACGCGCGATGACAGCCTGCCGATGAGCGTGACGCTGCTTGCGGCCGCCGGACTGGACGGCCTTGTGGCGTCCGTCGCGCGCGATCTCCATGCCGCGAGCGGTCTCACCCTCGGCGCAACTGGCTGGCGGCAGCCGAGCGCGCAACCTACCGGCGCATCGGCCGAAGATGGCACGATCGAATTAGTGGTGGTCGGCGCTCACCTCTCGGGAATGCCGCTCAATGGCCAGCTCAAGGAGGCTGGTGCCCGGTTCTGCCGGGCGATGAAGACCGCCTCTTCATACAAGCTTTATGAACTCGCGGGCCAAGCCACGCCTAAGCCGGGACTCGTTCGTGTGGGGAACGGCGGCACTGCAATCGAGGTAGAGGTTTGGCGGCTACCTGCCGACGCTTTCGGCCACTTTGTGGCAGCCATCCCGCCGCCGCTGGGCATTGGCAATATAGAGCTTGATGACGGCAGCACCGCCAAAGGCTTTCTGGTGGAATCCGTGGGCTTGCTAGGCGCTTCTGATATTTCGTCATTCGGCGGCTGGCGCCGTTTTTGTCAGATCGCGTTTCCACTTGAACACTTCGTCAACGCACTTTGCGAAGGCAAGGCGGTTGGGGCACCGACCGAGGCAGGTTGAACTTCTGATGTCTTCGTTGCAAGGCCGTCGAGAAAGGGCTGTGAGCGAAAGAAGACCGATGCCGGTCGAGACCATCATGCGCGGCGGGGAGGCAACCTGCTTCCGATTCCCCAACCGTTGGCGTCTGCTGAAGTTCCCAGGGCAAAAGCTTCCGTTTCAAGCGAATGTTCACGATGTGGTGATCCCGCTTGTTGATCGACTTCTCGGCTGCTCCTTTTGCGATCACCCAGGTTACTCGCGCGCTGCGGAGCGTTGACGTTCGATCTCCTCAGGCTCCTTGTCGTCGATGTTCGCAACATCGTTTCGCGCATTCCCCCGTTGCTCGAATGAACTCATCGAGCTTTGCCTGCAGGGCCTGTGTATCACGATGTTCAGCGCGTTGAATGAGAAGCGTCATGGCCCAAGTGACAAGCGTCGCAATGCCGTGCCAGTCGAGAGTCTCAGGTTCAAATGCAAGCCGGCAATTCGCCGGCTCCCGGCACCGACATTTGGTCGGACCGCCTCATGTTTCTTGCGTTGGCCTACGCACAAATCCGTCGGTCGTGAAAGGAGTGACGGCCCTCGTGCTACGTTTGCGCTGCGGGATGCGCTGTCACTTGATCGTTTGTGCCTTTATTGCGAGTGTCGCAGCTGCAATGGGCGGTAGATAGCGGGACGAAGGGGGAGGCGATCTTTCTCGCTGGCCAATAAAGCTGTCATTGCCACAGAGACCGCTGTTCAATGGCGGGCTTCTGTTCGTCAGCACAGCCCCGATCCTGTCTGGGGTCTATACACATTTTGTCCGTGTAGCGGATCTGATCTGCACAATTGCTGGCTCGGAACCAATTGGTCAATTCCACGTTTTGAGCCTTGCGGTGGATTGTATATGTCGCCCGCAGGGGGCTGGGGATTTCATCAGGCATCAGTTCTTTCACAAAACCGCTGGGCTGGGAGTGGCACTGTGAGTGTGCAGGCATCAAGAGCGCAATTAGACCCTCGACAAATTCTCAATTCACTAAAGGCTTTCCGACGAGGCGACTTCTCCGTTCGCATCGACAACGTCTACGAGGGAATTGATTCAGACATCGCCGACACCTTCAATCAGATCGTCGAATTGAACGATCAGGTGACACGCGAGTTCGAACGCCTGAGCAGGGTCGTCGGCAAGGATGGCAGGATAGGTGAGCGCGGCCATGTCCGCAACGCTACCGGCAGCTGGGAATCCAGCGTCCGGTCAGTCAACGACCTTATCGAAGACATGGTCCAACCGACGGCCGAGGTGGCTCGCGTCATCGGTGCGGTTGCCAAGGGTGATCTTTCCCAAACCATGATGGTCGAAATCGATGGCCGCCCGCTGCGCGGGGAGTTTCTGCGCATCGGCAAGATCGTCAACACCATGGTCGGGCAATTGGCCTCCTTTGCGTCGGAGGTGACGCGTGTCGCTCGCGAAGTCGGCACGGAAGGAAACTGTCGGAGACGCCGGCGGCGATCGAACGCCCGGCGCCGCTCGTTGGCGATCACACACGCGAAATCCTTGCCGAATATGGCTATGGCGCAGCCGAGATCGACGACGTGCTCACCCGCGGCATTGGCGGCGAGCCGAAGCGCGCCTGCCCGCTAAAACCATTCGGGGAAGGCCGCGCGAACGGCCTTCCCCAATGCCGGTATGTCTTCATCCGGAACCGATGAATAGGGCCACAATAGCCGCGGCCCGAGCGTACCCCAGCCACCGGCTGCGACCATCGCCTTGTCGAGGGCAGCGTCGCTGACCGCGTAACGCGCCCGGAACGGCAGGACATGGTCGGCGAGGAACGCCTGGATGCGAACCTCCATCTCGGCAGCGGCATGTTCTTCGGCAAGTATCTGAGCCCACCATTGCAATGCACCCTTGGGGGTGAGACAGGCGACGTTGGAATAGCTGCCATGCGCGCCGTGGGCATAGCCGGTCGCCAGCGTGTGGCCTGGCACGAACACCGAAAGGCCTGGCAGTTCGCGCCGCATGTCTGCATACCAGCCGGCGTCGCCGCCGGGTAGTTTGGCGCCGACAAGCGAGGGCACCCCGGTTCGCAGCGCGGCAATGCTTTCGAGGCTCAGCCGCCGCTTGGCGTGCGGCGGGTTGTAGAACACCAGAGGAGTGCTCGGCGCCACCTCGGCCAAGCCCGAAACGAAACGCAGCACTTCCTCGTCGCTCGGCGGCCACCAGTCCGGCAAGGTGAATTGCACAGCCGAGGGTCTCAGTCCCGCAACGCGTTTCAGCCGCTCACGTGCAACGCGCGGGTTGGACTGGCTGATGCCGATCTGGAAAGGGATGTTCGCAGCGCCGGCGATTTGCGCCACCATCTCGCTCAGCCGGTCGAATTCGGCTTCCGTCTGGCAATGGAACTCACATGCCGTGCCGTTGGAATAGACGCCGTGAATGCCCGATCCGCAGAGCCGCGCAACGGTGTCTTGCGTGGCGCTCCAGTCGATATTGCCATCCAGGCCCACCGCCAGCATCACGGCGCCCCAGATACCGCGCGGCGCATGTTCGGGAAGGACGCAGAGATGATCGCTCATGATCCGACTAGCGTAGCGTGAAGGAAAGAGGCGCAAAGTCGCCAAGGCGGATCTCGATGCGACCCTTCCTTGGAACGATCAGCAGCGGCGACAACGATCCCGTGGTGATCGCCATGCCTTTTCTAAGACCGCCGAAATGATCGAAGGCCATCCCAGCGAAAGCAACGATGGGAGAGATGGCGTCGCCGAACGGGTATTTGGCGGTCTCGCGCTGGGTGACCACCCCGTCGCTGGAAAACGTGATCGCCATGCCATCGACCTTCGGCTCGTGCGCCAGGATCTGCGTGCCGATGACATAGCCGCCGGTGATCATATTGTCGGCGAGCGGACCGAACGGGCCGGCTTCGGTTCGGTCATCGATGCGGGAGCCGATGAGTTCGATGCCGAGAACGAAATGTTCGACCGTCTGCAACACGGCATCGCGCCCAGCCTTGGCGATCTCGGGCGTAAGATCGGCGCCGAGCCGGACGGCCACTTCGATCTCCAGCCCGGCGAGATCGCGTTCGCCAAGTTCGATCGTTCCGCCATCGTCTATGACTATTCCGGCGGGGATCGGCGCACCCGTCGCAATGCCATCGGGCGGCATCGCCACCTTGCCGACAGGCGCGCTTCCGCCAAGCAGCTTCATGACTTCGCCCTGAATTGCCATCGCCTCATCGCGCGTCAAGTCAATGAAACGCGACGCCGGCACGCGTCGGCACGGATCGCTGTGAGCCACGGCGATTGCCGCGGCAATTGCATCGATATCAGCCGGCATCGGCGATCGTCTCCTCGCGGCGGGATTTGTCCGATGCGCAAGCTGCCTCGATGATGCCGATAAGCTTGCGCCCATAGGCGCCGGTCACCGGTACCGGCTTGTTTTCGACGATGGCGTCGCGCAACGCTGCCCATTCGCGTTTCACCGCATTGTGCATCCAGGCCGGCTCGAACGAATCCGGCAGGTCGGCCCACACCGTATCCCGACCGATCATCGTGCCGCGATCCATGTCGATGCGCAGCGTGCCGCGCTCGCAGACCAGATCCATCGCAAAGCCGACCGCGCCATCGCGATAGCCGACGCTCTGCACCTGGCCCAGGCCGCCGCCCTTGAAGCGCAGCGCCAGCATCGAGGTGTCGTCGGCCTCCTGTTCGTGGAACTTCGCTCCGAGCATGGCGCTCACCGAGATGACGTCGTCATCCATCAGCCAGACAAGACGGTCGAGCGCGTGAATGCCAGCGGTCATCAGCATGCCGCCACCGGTGGTGTTGCGCAGGTGCCAGTCGCGCCGGTTATGCTCCATCCACAGCTTGATCATCCAGCTCGACGCGATCATCGGCCGTCCGATCTCGCCCGCCTCGATGACCTTCTTCGCCGCCATGCAGGGTTTCGAGAAATGCAGGAGGTGGGCGACCATCAGCTTGACGCGGTTCTGCCTCACCGCCGCGTTGATCGCATCGCATTCGGCCACGGTTCGCGCCATCGGCTTTTCGAGCAGAATGTGCTTGCCGGCCTTGGCCGCTCCTACAGCCATTTCGGCATGCAATGCATGCGGGGCAGCGATGACGACGGCATCGACGCCGCCGTCTTCGAGAAGTTCGCGCCAGTCGGTGTAGCCCTTGCCGCCATGTTCGGCCGTGAAGGCGGCCAGCGCTGTCGCGTCGCCACGGCAGGCAGCGACCAGGCGTATGCCATCGACCTCCCTGATCGCGCGCGCATGCGCGGCGCCGAAATCGCCTGCGCCGATAATGCCTATTCCAATCATCGTCCTGCCTTCTGGTACGCGGCGTCGATCAGCGACATCGCCGCAACATAGTCGTCCATGGAGATTGCCGGCGCCGCCTTTCGCTGCAATCGTTCGAACGTGTCGCGCAAGTAGAGCCGGTAGCGCGTAGCCGGCAGCTCGACCGGCAAGTCGACAATCGCAGCGTCGTCGAGCGTCGCGCAGATCGCCGTGTCGCCACGGTCGATCAGCGTGGCATTGGCGCTGACAATGCGCCATTCGAAATCGCCGCCGGGCTGCATTGAGGCGAAGGTATAGCCCGCCTCCACCGTAAACACCGCGCCGGCCTCGTCCTCGAGCACCAGCAGCGCATAGTCCTCAACCGGAGACCTGTGGATGCGGTTGCCCACCGATACGGATTTGAGAAGGAGCTCTCCGCTGGCGAAGCTCAGCGCAGCATCAACACCGTGAATGCCCAGGTTGCGCAATGCGCCGCCACCGCCAATCGCGGGATCCACCACCCAGGCAACGCCGTCGGCGGCATAGCGCTTGGGCGGCCCGTTGACGACGCGGAAATGGCTGTGCGCGAGTTGGCCGGCGCGGCCGTCCTGGCGCAATCTTTCAAAGGCGATCACCGCCGGGCCGAAGCGATTGGGCAAGGGCACGCTGACGAAGGCCTTTCGTCGATGCGCCAGGTCTCGCAGTTGGAGCAGCGGCGCCGTGCTGCTCGCCGCCGGCTTCTCAAGGACAAGCGGGATATCAGCCTCGATCACACTGCGCGCCCTGGCGGGCACGTTCGAAGGATGTCCCATCAGCAGGATCAGATCGGCAGGTGCCGTCAAAACGCCTTCGAATGCGGCAATCGCGTTCAGCGAGTTGCGGGCCGCAAAGCCCTTCGCATGCGCCTCGTCCTCGTCCCACACGCCGATAATTTGAGCGCCGGCAGCGCGCGCCGCATCGAGATGCATGTCGGCGTGCCAGTGGCTCGTGCCGGCCAAAACGATCTTCATGTCCCTGATATTTCCTCCAATGACTTGCAGGATATCCTACAAGTCGTTATAGGACAAGTCGTCAACCTCCCGGACGAAGTGGTTGTTGGGCGTCGGACAACAGTGGGAGCAGGGGAGCAAAATGCCGGTACTGAAGTCGATTGAACCGCTCAGCCGACCACCGCTTCTGCATGTAACCGTTCAGGAAAGCCTGCGGAAATATATCGAGGCCAACAGGCTGAAGGCGGGCGACCCATTGCCGCCCGAGACGTTCCTGGCGCAGCAGCTCGGCGTTGGCCGCAATTCAGTCCGCGAAGCGATCAAGGCGCTGGAATCGATCGGCATATTGGAGACGCGCCGCGGCATTGGCGTGTTCGTCAAGGAATTCTCATTCAAGCCGCTGCTCGACAATCTGGCTTACGGCCTGCAGGACTCGCTGCGCGATGTCGAGGAACTGCGCGAGATCCGCCGCGTGCTCGAGACTGGCCTGATCGCCAAGACCATCGAAATGATCAGCTCCGAGGACATCGACGAGCTTCGCCGGCTGACTGAAAGCATGCGCCAGCGGGCCGAACGCAGCGAGAGCTTTGCCGAAGAGGACCAGCAGTTCCACCAGATGCTGTTCCGCTGCCAGAACAACCACATGCTGAGCGCTCTTATCGACATCTTCTGGGTGGCGTTCAACAAGGCCTCGGACTTCACCAATCTCGACAATCCGACGCCGCTCGCCACCTGGCGCGATCATCATGAAATCGTCGAGGCGGTCGCCGCCAAGGATGTCGACCGGGCACGCAGCCGGCTCGACGATCACTACAGAGGTATTCAGCAAGTCATCGCAAAAAACCGCACAATTTGAAAAATGCCAAGGGAGGAAACCATGTGCATGAAGACGATAGCTATTGCCGCCGCGCTGCTGCTCGGCACCGGCCTGCCGACCATCGTGCAGGCACAAAGTCCAAAGACCATTGCCGGCGGGTTCGACGTCGGTCCCGGCGGTTTCCCCAAGAACTTCAATCCGCTGGTCGCGACCGGCGGCTTCACCTGGCTCAGCACCTATTTTGAACCACTGGTCATCTGGAACGCCGGGCTGACCGAACTCGAAGGCGACCTGGCCAAGAACTACACGGTCAGCGGCGACCAACTGACCTATACGTTCAACCTGGTCAAGGAGACCTGGCACGACGGCAAGCCTTTCACGTCCAAGGACGTGAAATTCACCATCGAGCTTGCCAAGAACAAGGCTTCCGGCAGCCTGCTTGCGGCACGCCTCGGCGATGTCGCGTCGGTCGAGGCGCCTGACGACAGTACCGTGATCATCAAACTGTCCAAGCCGAACGGCTCCTTCCTGTCCATTCTTTCGCAGGTGCTGATCCTGCCGGAGCATGCCCTTGCCGGCATGCCGCCGGAATCGCTGGCGACCAGCACCTGGTGGTCGACCAGTCCGGTCGGCACAGGTCCGTTCAAGTTCAAGAAATATGTCACCGACCAATATGTCGAACTGGCCGCGGACGACGACTATCGTGGCGGCAAGCCGAAGGTCGACGTGCTGATCAACCGCTATTTCGAGAGTCCGGCGGCAGCGGTCGCGGCGCTGCGGGCGGGTGAGATCCAGTTCACCTATGTCGAGCCCGACGATGCGGCATCGTTCAAGACCGACACCAGCTTCAAGGTGATCGAGGGCGGCTCGTATGTGGTCAACTATATCGGCCTCAACCAGAAGGTCGACCTGTTCAAGGATCTTAAGGTTCGTCAGGCAATCATGTACGCGATCGACCGTAACGCCATCATCGAGAGCCTCTATGGCGGCGCAGCCAAACCAGCCAATTGCGGTTATGTCGCGCCGCAACTGGTTCCCGAAGGACTGGAGAGCTACGCCTACGATCCGGCCAAGGCCAAGGCACTGCTGACCGAGGCCGGCTGGGACAAGATCAACGGCGACAAGCCCATCACCTTGCTGACCTACTACGGCTCGCCGCAGGCCGCCAACGTCATGGCCGCCGTCCAGTCCATGCTGGCCCAAGTCGGCATCAACGTCGTGCCGCGCGTCGTCGACACGCCGACCTACAATGGCATCGTCTACAAGGAAGGCACGCCGGACTGGAGCGCATTCCCCATGGTCTATGCCGGCCTGCAGAACGGTCCGAACCCGGCCGGCATCAATCCGGGTCTGAAACGGCTGGCTGCGCGCGGCGCTGTCTGGCGAATTCGGCTATTCGATCCAGCGCAGCGGCGTGCGGGTGCTGCCGCTGGTGATGGAGCGCATCGGGCCGACTGCTCTCCTGATGGGCATGGGGCTGGCGATCGCCATCATCGTCGGCATTGCGGCCGGCATCTACAGTGCCGTGCGCCGCAACGCCTGGCCCGATATTGCAATGTCCGTGCTGTCCTTCATCGGCATATCGAGCCCGGCCTTCCTGACCGCTTTGCTCGGCCTCTATTTCTTCTCGGTGCTGTTGCGCTGGGCGCCGTCCGGCGGCATGCAGACTGCCGGTGCGCCATTCTCTATCGCGGACGTGCTCGCGCATCTGATCCTGCCGGCGTGCCTGCTGTCGATCGGCCACGCGGCATTGATCATGCGGTATATGCGTGCCTCGCTACTCGAAGTGCTCAACCAGGACTATGTCCGTACCGCCCGCGCCAAGGGCGTTCGCGAGTTCTGGGTGATCATCAAGCACGCCACCCGCAACGCGCTCTTGCCGGTCATCACGCTGATCGGCTCGACCGTGGGCATCGCCGTCGGCGGCGCGATCTTCCTGGAGAGCGTCTTCAACTGGCCGGGCATGGGCCTGCTTTTGGTCAACGCCGTCGGCACGCGTGATTATCCCGTCATCATGGGCGCCACGCTGGTCATCGGTGTCTGCGTCATTCTCGTCAACATTCTCACCGACGTCGCCTACGCCTTCGTCGATCCGCGCATCCAGGTGGCATGATGACGGTTGTCGCGATCGATCCTCCAGTTGCAAGAAAAACCAAGGGTCCGTTGCGCCGTGCGCTCGACCGCTTCATCGAGAACCGCGCCGCGCGGGCCGGCCTGCTCATCGTGATCCCGGTGCTGATAGCGGTCATGACTTATCACTGGTGGTGGCCATACGCGCCCAACGCCATCGACCTGAAGGCCATGAACAAGGGGCCCTCCGCCACCCATTGGCTCGGCAGCGACGGCGTCGGCCGCGACGTCTTCGCGCGACTTCTGCAAGGCGGTCGCATTTCGCTTTTGGTCGCCGTCTGCTCGGTCGCGATCTCTATCGTCATTGGGTTTCTCGTCGGCGCTATCGCAAGCTTCGGCGGCCGCGTCGTCGATGCGACCGCAATGCGCTTCGTCGATCTCGCCATGACTTTGCCACCGGTCATCTTCCTGCTGGTGCTTGCCTCGATCGCCGGCACCGGCATCGCGCCGACAATCCTCGTCATCTCGCTACTCTCCTGGCCGGTTCTGTCGCGCATGGTCAGGGCCCGGCTGCTCGAACTGCGCGAGCGTGATTTCGTCGTTGCGGCGCGCGGCATGGGGGCAGGGCTGCCGCATCTCCTGTTTCGCCACGGCCTGCCCAATTGCATAGACATCCTCGTCGTCTACGCGACCTTGCAGATCGCCAACGCGATCCTGCTGGAAGCCGGCCTCTCCTTCCTCGGCCTCGGCATTGCCCCGCCCGAAGCGAGCTGGGGCAACATGCTCAATCTCGCCCGCTCCACCGTCGTCCTCGAACAATATCCCTGGCAGTGGATGTTCCCCGGTGCCGCCCTCGTGCTCACGGTCCTTGCCATTAATTTCATTGGCGACGGCCTGCGTGACGCTTTCGATCCCCGATCCGATCTCAGCTGAAGGTTCTCAAAATGCCACTCTTTACCGGCGTCGTGCCGCCCGTCGTTACCCCCCTCAACGCCGATTACAGCATCGATTTTCCCTCGTTCACCCGAACGCTGGAGAACCTGCTCGGCGGTGGCGTCCACGGGCTGTTCGTGCTTGGCTCGACCAGCGAGGTTGTCTTCCACGATGAAGCTGGGCGCAAGGCGATCATCGAGCACGCGGTGAAGGTCAACAATGGCCGCGTGCCGATCTTTGTCGGCGTCATCGACCCGACCACTGATCGCGTCATCAACCATTCGAAGATCGCCAGATCGGCCGGCGCCGACGCAATCGTCGTCACCGCGCCGTTTTACGCACGCACGAGCCAGCCGGAGATCATCGACCATTTCCGCTACATCAAGGATGCGATCGACATCCCGATCATCGCCTATGACATCCCGGTTTGCGTCCATATCAAGCTCGATCGCAAGACGACCGTGACACTTGCCAGGGAAGGCACCATCGCCGGCCTAAAAGATTCCAGCGGCGATGACGGCAATCTGCGTTACGTGCTGAAAGACATGGCCGGCGACGCCAATTTCTTCGGCATGACTGGCTCCGAGATCATGGTCGACACGGCCCTGGGCATGGGCGCGCATGGCGTCGTGCCGGGCATCGCTAATGTCGACCCGCACGGCTATGTCAAGATGTGGAACCTGATGCAGGCCGGCAAGCATGCTGAGGCCCGCGTCGAGCAGGAGCGGCTGTTGAGGCTGTTCGAGATCGTCTGGATTGCGCTCGGCCGCACCAGCGCCGGTTCGGCCGGCGTCGGCTCCTTCAAGACGGCCATGCGCAGCCTTGGCATCATCGCCACCAACAGGATGGCCCGTCCGCAACGCGACCTCAACGCCAAGGAAACGGCCAAGGTCGACGCGATCCTGCGCGACGTTGGCCTGCTCGGCTGACAATGGAAGCGCCGATCCTCCAGATTGCCGGATTGCGTGCCGTGTTCCGCATTGCGGGGCGCGACATCGCTGCCGTGCAGGATATCGATCTGGAGATCGGCTCCGGCGAAACCGTGGCGCTGGTCGGCGAGTCCGGTTCGGGCAAGTCGGTCACCAGCCTCTCCATCATGGGGCTGCTGGCGAAGAAGATCGGCCATATCGCCGATGGCCACATCTCGATCAGGCGGCGCGACGGGTCCGTCACCGAGCTGACCGGCCTCGACGCGGAGCAGTTGCGCCGCGTGCGCGGCAACGACATCGGCATGGTCTTTCAGGAGCCGATGACCAGCCTCAACCCGGTCTACACAATCGGCGAGCAGATCGCCGAGCCGATCCGCATCCATCTCGGCAAATCGCACCGCGAGGCAGCAGCCGAGGCGGTGCGCCTGCTGACGCAGGTCGGCATTCCAGACCCAGCGCGGCGCGCGAAACAATACCCGCACGAGCTCTCGGGCGGCATGCGCCAGCGCGCCACCATTGCCATGGCGCTCGCCTGCGACCCGACTTTGCTGATCGCCGACGAACCGACCACGGCGCTTGACGTGACAATCCAGGCGCAGATTCTCGATCTGCTTGCCGACCTTCAGGCTGAGCACGGCATGGGCATCCTCTTCGTCACCCACAATCTTGGCGTGGTTGCCGAAATCGCTGACCGCGTGGCGGTCATGTATGCCGGGCGCATCGTCGAGACCGGCCCGGTGAGCGAAGTCTTCGCCCGTCCACGCCATCCCTATACGATCGGCCTGATGCGCTCGTTGCCACGGCTTGGCCAGGCAACGGCGCTGAAGGCGGCTGGCAAACCGCTGCCGACGATCGCCGGCAACGTCCCCTCGCTGGCCATGCTGCCCAAGGGCTGTTCCTTCGCACCGAGGTGCCCGATGGCGATCGACGCCTGCCGTGCCGCCGTGCCGCCGCTGTTGCAGGTGTCGCCGACACAGGCGAGCCGGTGCATTCGCTGGGAGGAGCTATGAGCGCGCTAGCTCCCTATCTGTCTGTTCGCAACCTGACCAAGCATTTTGCGCCGACTGCGTTCTCGCGCGGGCCTGTGGTCAAGGCGCTGCAAGACATTTCCTTCGACATTCCTCGTGGCCAGGTGGTCGGGCTGGTCGGCGAATCCGGTTCCGGCAAGACGACCATTGGCCGTTCCGTGTTGCGGCTGATCGAACCGACGTCAGGGGAGATACGCTTCGACGGCAAGGACATCGTCAAGCTGGGGGCAGGGGATCTTCGCCGCCAGCGCCGCAACATGCAGTATATTTTCCAAGACCCCTTCGCCAGCCTGTCGCCGCGCATGACTATCGGCCAGATCCTCACCGAAGGCCTGGATATCCAGAGGATCGGCAACCGCGCCGAGCGACGGGCGCGGGCTGAAAAGGCATTGGCCGCCGTCGAGTTGCCGGTCGATGCCTATGACCGCTATGCGCACGAATTTTCGGGCGGCCAGCGGCAGCGCATCGGCATCGCGCGCGCGCTCACGCTGGAACCCGAATTCATCGTCGCCGACGAGCCCGTCTCGGCCCTCGACGTGTCGATCCAGGCGCAGGTGATCAATCTTTTGCGAGACCTGCAGCTGCGGCTCGGCCTGACCATGCTGTTCATCTCGCATGATCTGGCGGTGGTCGAATATATTTGCGACACCGTCATCGTGCTTTATCTTGGGCGCATCATGGAGATCGCACCGGCGGCGAGCCTCTACGCCCGCCCGCAACACCCCTACACACAGGCGCTGCTGTCGGCGGTTCCCTCGCCGGATCCGACGAAGCGCTTGAAGCGCCAAATACTGAAGGGCGATATTCCAAGCCCCGCCAACCCGCCGTCGGGCTGCGTGTTCCGCACCCGCTGCCCGTATGTGATCGAGGCCTGCGCCGGCGTGGTGCCTGAATTGCGCGAGACCGAGGCGGGACACCTCAAGGCCTGCATCCGCGACGACATCCCGGCATGAAGATCTTCGTCTTTCCCTATCTCGACGCACGTTCGCGCGAGCGCCAGCCGCGGCGATCATCGTCGACAAGCACGTTGCCGGCCCACTCGAGCGGGCAGCGTTCAACTCCCCAAGCCGATGGCCGATGGCTGATCCGGGCTTGCAGCCTAAACCAGTCACGACCCGAGACGGAATGATTCCGCTAAGGTCGCGGCCTCTAGCCTATAACGGCGGCAGCGGAGACCGCCACATCGCCGGACTCACTGCGTAAGCAAGATGCACCCGTAGCTCAGTTGGATAGAGCGTCGCCCTCCGAAGGTAGGGCAAACAAGAGCGCCTACGAGCGAGAATACTGGCGCCGGTGGGCCGAGGGCGCGACGAATGATCGTCCTACATGTTGCTGCAGGGACGGATCGGCGGCTTCGGCTTGAAGGGTGCTGTCTGGCGCCTAAGGGGAACGTCGGCCAGCGACGTTCGGATCGGCTTGACGGTAGCAGTGGATTGAGGGGCGGCCACACGCTTGGCGAGCAGCGCCGCCGACATTTTGGCGAGCTTAGATTTTATACCCAAAGTCTCCTCCCAAGACCTACTCCGGCGTTCGTTCTACCACAGGTAGCGCCGCACTCGCATTTAAATTTTCTAATTCACCTGCGGGGCGTAGCCGGTGGTAGACCGATGACCGCGAAGCCGAATGACCATCGCGGCGCCGCCGATCTTCCGGTCATCCTTGCCGCGCTGGAACTCATGCCGGCGAACGCTCTCGACCGCATTGCCCCGCGGGCTCTCGACCTGAAGACCGACACCGGCGATCGGCGCGCCCGGCATGCGGCCTCGATCTATCGGGCGCCAGAAAATGCCGGCAGGAAGGAATTCGAAGATGGCGAGTTGCTGGACAAGGTCGCCGGACTGATCGTCGCGGGTAAAGGTCGCTCGACCGTGACGATCGTGGCTCGATCGGCTTCGATCGATCCCAAGCAGCAATATGCGATTGCGCAGAGGCTTCGCCGAAAATGAAATGCACAAAATAGGCTGTATGCATTTCCGTCCCATGGCATCCCTCCGACCATGGCGAAGAACACCACCATCATCATACACCGGCCGCGGCGATCACGCACCGAAGGCTGGCATCCGGCTGGCGGTCGGAAAAGCGAAGTCGCGGCCACACTTCATTAGACGGTTTCGAGCCGGCTGAACCGAACCGGGATGAGTTTCAGAGCCTCGAGTTGCCCTGCCGCATCCTTGTCGATGATAGTCAGAAACTGTCCCTCTTCAGACGCCAAAGGCAGAACAAGGCGTCCCCCTGGCTTGAGTTGATCCAGCAAAGCTGGCGGCGTTCGCTCAGCCGCGACGCTAACCAGGATCTTATCGAATGGGGCGTGCTCGGGCCAGCCGCGAGACCCGTCTCCGACACGAATGGCAACATTCGAGAAGCCAAGGCCCTGGAGCAGAGCCTCGGCATGGCTTGCGAATTCCTCGATGATTTCGACGCTCCAAACTTGTCCGGCGAGTTCCGCGAGAATCGCGGTTTGGTAGCCCAGGCCGGTTCCGATCTCGAGCACTGCCTCGTGCGGTTGGGGAGTGAGGAGATCGGTCATCAGAGCGACAATGAAGGGTTGCGAGACGGTCTTACCGAAGCCGATCGGCAGCGGCATGTCCTGGTAGGCATACGGCGCGACCGCGGCTGGCACGAAGAGATGTCGCGGGACCCGCCGCATCGATGCCAGCACCCGCTCATCGAGCGTTGCCTTGCCGAGTTCTTCGCTAGCCAGCTCGGCATGGATCGCAATCATCTCGACCATGTGCCTGCGTAGAATCGCCAGGTGCTCTTCATTCATCGGTTTCATGACGGTGAGGCTTTCCTCGACCAACTGCTGCCAGATAGCTTTATATCCTGTTCGTCTTGTCACAGTAACCGACAAGGCCGATGTGCTGGACATTGCGTACGGGGCTGGTTTCGCCGGGCCGACCTCAAGTCGGAAAGCTGCTACCGCACGCGGCTTTGCTGACGCACCAGCGCAATCTAAAGGCCAAGTTCCTCGATCTGGAGAACGCCATCCGGCACTCGCTGAAGTCGTTCGGCACCCGGTTGAGCAAGGTCAGGCGCGCGGCTTTCGAGCGGACAGTGCGCGCGCGGTGGCGAACGATCCGCTGCCGGCCGAACTGATGGACGCCATGCTGGCTGCCCGCGCGGCGCTATGGAGGAGAGTACTGCCGGCTGCATGATCTCCTCAAGATGGTGGCGCGCAGCGAGCCCGTGTGGGCGCTTAACGGCCATCCCGTCGGCCCGGTGACAGCGCTCTCCCTTGTGACAGTGGTCGACGACCCGTCGCGCCTCCGCCGCTCGGGTGACGTCGCGGCCCGTTTGCAGGCCACTCGCGTTGTTCCGTCCACTTTCCTGCCTGTGGGGGACACACAATGAGGCGCCCTGAACTCCCGCCGGTCTGGAGTTTCTCTGGCTCCTGACGATTCCGCTGTCGGTCGAGTGTTGGCGCTAGGTGGTCGAAGGACTCTCCTGGGAATCGACGTTGTACCGTGCCGGCTCAGCTTCCAAAAAAGATCACCCGGGTCGGTGGATCAATAGTTGCCGTTGTAGTCGCGAACGTCGCAGGCGTGGTGTAGATGCGATCTTAACGGTCCTGATAACGGCAGAGCTGATCGCGGCGGGGTGGTGGCGTTGCCGACGACTGCGCCAAGCAATGCGCCGCTCGCGATCGGGCCCACAGCGGTTTGAACCTCGAGGCTGGCTGGACGCGCGACGAGGTCGTCCGTTCGCTGCGGCAGCTCATCGCGGCCAACAATGTGACCCAAAATGGACAGCGCCAAGGTCGAGGCCTTCTTGCGATCGCAAGGTGCGGATGAGAATCAGTCGGCATTGATTGTGCCGCGGAATGGGGCCGTGTCCGCCGGCCACGCCAACGGGGGCTAAGGAAGGAGACGGCCCGGCACGCTGGCGGGGTAGCCCAGCACGGGCCGGGCCTAACCGGCGAGGATCGCTACAAGGGATAGGCTCCCCCGCCAACTGCCGGCGATGCCCCTGACTGCTATTCCCTGCTCCTCCTTATGGATGCGTTTCAACTGTAAGCAGAAACGCATATTTTCTCGTCAGCCGGTACCCCTCTTAGCGATACTATGCCCCCACCGGTCAGGCCTGGTGCCCTTGCTCCTTCATGCCACCCAAACCGACAAGGGTGCCGGGCTGCTCCCGCCGGCGTGAGTGACGAAGCCCGCCTGCCGCTGGTCAGCGCTAACCACGATCTTCGGTTCCCTTTCCGCACTGCCATTGCCTCTGCAACTGTCACATGGAGTCCCGGACATCTGCCTATTAGTATTCAGAAGCTCATCTTGGGCTCGAAGTCCTTGTCCTGCGCAGAGGTCGTATCGCTGCCCACGCACAAATCTTTCAAGCTGACATGTAAGGTCTAAGCCTTTTGGAGAGATACTGTATTTTGCGTGGAAGGATTAATGTAAGTTTCGCGAAAAATGGGATGCCAACATGGCAACGGAAAGCACTAGATGTAAAGGTTTGGTGTCCGAGAACTTGGTATCAGAGGCTCAGGCACGCCGCGATTTTCTCAAAAAGGCTGGCCGCTTCGCAGCGATAACTCCGCCGGCTATAACGCTTCTTCTGGGCACAAGCCTGAACTCCAAGGCTATCGCGAAATCTGGCGGATCAACTCCAGGCAATTCTGGCGGTTCCACTCCGGGCAACGGAGGGGGAGGCAACCACTTTCACCCTCGCCCTCGCGGCCGAGGCCTCAATTCCGGTGGAGGCCGCTCCGGCGGCGACAACTATGGTGGCGGATCTCACGGCGGCTCAAGGGCCGGCGATCCAAACTAGGTGGTCGCCGCTCATTTTTCGATTGAGCATATGTGAACCCTCGCCTCGATCCGGGAGGTTGGAGACATGCTTTGAGGTACCTGACAGCTGAGCCATCACGAGCGGCACGAAGGCGGGGATCATCAGTGATTTTGAAATGGTCACAGGATTCCGAGCTCGAGGAAACTCGCCGGCATGCGCCAGGCATTTGAGCCCGCTGGAGGCCCATCGCTCACCGATCCTTCCGAAGGTGAGGCTAGTGTTACCAGCACCAATGACACAGTTCTGGCGGCAGGCAGGCAAAAGCCTGCCCGAACGAAAGGCTTAAAACGGCTTTTGCTCTAGATCGGAGTAGAGGTCGCGTTGGGCCACCTACTTTATTAGCAATAGATTATGTTCGGAGAAGAACCTACCATTGGCGTTTTCAAGCGCTGTGTGGGGAGTACCAATGCGCACAATTCTGGCTCTGGCCGCGCTCACAACCTGTTTCGCCCTTTGGGATCGATTTGCGAACGACGGCACCTATAGCGCCGCCCTGCAACGAAACATCTTTGGCGCAGCGCTCTCGGGGTGATGATCTTGATCGAGTGTTGCCAGCGTGCAGCCACTGTGGCGACCAAGGCCGGCAAGCCCAACAGTAAGTTCGAGTCCGGCGAGCCGTCATCACCTGTGAACTCCGAGTGGTAGTAGGTGAACTTACCTTGGCGCCGGCAGCTCACTCGGTGCTTCATCGAACTTGGTACTGGTGGCGATACTTGCTCGATTGCTAAAATAGGGAAATTTTCGCCTTGAGTGCGTGAGGATGGAAGCAGGATTGGGGAGATGTATTTTCCTCAGTTTCTGGTCGGAATGCTGATGGCGTCGAGCGTTGTCGGAACCTGGGCCTACGCGGCCACAGGATCCATTTGGATGAGTATTGCCTGGACCCTCATCGCCGCGGTTCTCTTGCAGGTCGGGTATCTCGGGTTTGTGTTCAGGCTTTTATATGGTCGGCGACACTCCGAGCAGAAGGCGGAGGCGACTAATCCGGACGCTACTAAACAACAGGCCGTTCCGCGCCAGCCAAGACATAACGACGGTCGCTAACCCAGTGCTGACTTAGGTTTGCTCGACCCGCTTAATTGAAAGGGCCTGTACGATAATGCGGGTGTACAAACCCGTGTCATGCGGAAATCTGCCATGCGTCATGACGTTGCCCCCAGTTTCTATCCAGCTTTGAGTTCGTTTCCGGCGTGGG
>NZ_LPVS01000255.1:0-28912 GCF_014843905.1 Mesorhizobium silamurunense
CGCGAAAGGGAATCCCAAGCCGGACTCTTATGTCAGGCGAGAACCACTAGCGCACTATGAGAGCGGGATCGAAACAGAGGACGGCCTGATGGCCGCGCTCCTGAACAACGCGCTCCGACGTACCGGCTAGATTTCAAACTGACCCACTACCGCCGGTCAAGCCCCTTGGCCTGACGTTTTCGGGCGGGCTTCTTGGGCGCGGCTGCAGGCACTTCGGCTTCCTGCGCCAGCCTGGCGGCGCGCAGGCGCTCCGTCTTGGCAATCCTTGCTGCCGCTTCCAGATCGACAATCTGCCGAGCGACACGACTGGTCATGTCACCCTTCGCCTCGGTCCGCGACGGATTCGGCTTGAACAGCCCGGGTTCCGGTATGCGCTTCATTGCTTTCATCTTTCTCAATAAAAAAGGCCGGGCAAAGCCCGACCTTCTCCCATACGCCTCGACGGCCAATGCCAGTACATCCGTGGTCAAAGACCTCGAAACGTTGCGATCAGGCAGCCTGGAGGTTTTCCGCGGAGCTCTTGCCGTTGCGGTTATCCTTGACGATGTCAAAGCTTACCTTCTGGCCCTCGACCAGCGAACGCATGCCGGCGCGCTCCACGGCCGAGATGTGGACGAACACGTCCGGCTGGCCGTTGCCCACTTCGATAAAACCAAAGCCCTTGGTGGAATTGAAAAACTTCACAGTTCCAGTGTTCATGCGATTTCCTTTCAAATCGACGCAAATTATCGCCGCCTGGTTCTGACCAAGCGCCGCACTTTTCGAAATTGAGAGGGAAGATCGTCAGAGCGCTACGGCGCGGAAACAACGTTCGTTCAACAAGATCGATGTATCTGTATATAGCGCTGAATTTTGATGACGGCAAGAGAGACCGGCACAATACTTTGCAGAGCGCCGGATTTTTCCTGCTGTTTTCAAGCTCCTAGCACTTATCGAGGCCGTTGGCCGCGCAGCGGATGTCCCGGACGCGACGCCTATGCGTCGGCTTTCAATCCATCGAGCAAGTAGAGCCCGATCTCGTATTTCGCCGGCGAAACGCCTGCCTGGTGCGCCTGCCAAAGATTATCCTTGAGGTCCGCCTCCTTGACCGGCAGCGCGAGTTCGTTGGACGCCGCACGGCAGATGAAGTCCTGCTCGCTTTCGTCCATTCTTCTCGTCAGTGCGTCGACGGCCGCGACGACCGCAAAGCCGAAGCCAGCCGCCTCGAGCCGATCGAGCGTCCACCCCTCGCCTTTCTCGACCACGTCATGCAGGTAGGCGACGGTTTTCTGATCCAGCGTTTCGACCGCGTCGGCGACGCGTCTCAGATGTTCGACATAGGGGCGACCGGTCTTGTCTTTCTGGCCGCGATGGGCCTCCTCAGCGATCTTCGCCGCCTGGTAAAGCATGATCTCTCTCGATCTCTCAAATTTTGGAAGCCCGCCCCGGCGTGGATATCCGAGGCGGGCTGGATCGGGCTCTGGATACCCAGTCCATCAGCGCGCCTTTCGCTGGGGTGTGGGGACTGCGCGCCGTGAAGAAAAACATCAATAGCGTCTAAATGTTCCCTCGCCATGTCGCGTTTCCAGCGTCGGCCGGAAACAGGAACCTCCGGGCAGTGCCGCCGTTAGCTCGTTGTGCAAAAACGAAGGAGATCACACCATGGATTGGAACCGCATTGAAGGGAATTGGAAGCAAGTGAAGGGCAAGGTCAAGGAACAGTGGGGCAAGCTCACAGACGACGACCTCGACCGTATCGCCGGCAAGCGCGACCAGCTCGAAGGCAAGATCCAGGAGCGCTACGGCATCGAGAAGGATCGCGTCCGCCGTGAGATCGACGACTGGGCGCGCCGGCAGGGTTGGTAGACGGTTTCCACCGTCGACGAAGAGGGACTGTGTGGTACGACACAACCCCTTTTCCAGCTCGCAATCGACATATTGATGCCGATACGAACATTGCTTTGCCCGCAGCGCGAAAAGCCCGAAATTTGGATTTGTGAACAATGGTGCTATATTAGCTGACTAAATGATTCATGGCACGGTGAATCGATGGCCAAGAAGAAATCGAGACCGGCCCTGTCGGCCATAGCGACAGCCTCCCGGTCGGAGGCTACCGAGGCAGTTTATTTTGCCCGCAAGTGCGGTCTTACCCCCGAAGAAGCGCTGCGGATCATGCGCGAGGCGCATGAGGCATCGGGGTCCAAGGTTCCGGACAGCGGAAAGCGGAAGCGCTAGCCCTCGCCAGCGCTTGGATGAGGCGCTCATCGCTCCCGACAGAATACATTCATCTGCGCGCCTAGGCCCTCGGTCACCATTACCCGGTGCCCCCGGCCGCGACTATGGTCGCTCGACCCGCTTCTCAATCGGAAGGCAGTCTCGCAGAAGGACGCCGATGTTTAGCTGCTCGCGCACCGGCTGGCGAAGGATGCGGACATCTCGGAGGACGAGGCTCGCGAGTTGATCAGGCTGATCGGAACCGACTGGCCTTCGCTGCTGCGCGAGGCGCGGTTCCTCAAAGATCGGCGCTGAGCCGGCCGCGCGCCGGCGACCGATTTTCGCGATTCTTCGCGAGTTCCTTCAACGCCTTGAGAAAGATCGGCGCTGCCAGATCGCATTTATGCTTGGACGGTCCATTGGTATGGATGACGATCTCGGCCTGCTTCAGCGTCAGGCCGTGCTTTTGGGCGAATTCGAGCGGTTCATAGGCCTGCTCCCAACCTGGGCCTGTCTTCAACATCGTGATGGTTTCCTCCCGCGATCGATCGATACGTGAGGCAACGCATTCGACTCCATAAGGTTTCAATGGCTTGCAAGGCCGGCCACGCTTTCCCCAAGCGCCAGCAACTCTGGCTATGTGAGCGCTGATCTCACATCCTCAGCCCGCACCGAGCGCCAAAAACGATGTCAATAACAAATGATCGTTTTCGGCTTTGTCATCGCTGAAATTCTTTCTGGAACAAGTCGTTTCAGGCCGAGTTGAGGCTGACCAACCCATCAGGAGATCCAAGGTATGGCAACGACCAAATCAGCCTCGAAGAAAGGCCTGAACGAACTTTTCCACGACACGCTGAAGGACATCTATTTCGCCGAGAAGAAGATTCTCGCGACGCTTCCCAAGATGGCCAAGGCGGCGCAAAGCGACGACCTGAAGGCTGCTTTCGAAAAGCATCGCGACCAGACCGAGGAACATGTCGCGCGGCTCGAGGAAGTGTTCGAGGTGATCGACAAGAAGCCGGTCGGCAAGACCTGCGCCGCGATCATGGGCATCACCGAGGAGGGTGCCGAGATCATGGAGGAATACAAGGGCTCGCCCTCCCTCGACGCCGGCCTGCTGGCGGCGGCCCAGGCGGTCGAGCACTACGAGATCTCGCGCTATGGCACGCTCAGGACCTGGGCCTCTGAACTCGGGCTTACCGAGGCGGTCAACCTACTCGACAAGACCCTCGGCGAGGAGAAGGAGACCGACGCCGCGCTCACCGAACTTGCCGAATCCGCCGTCAACGTCGCTGCCGAGGCGGCGTAGCGGAAGGTAGGAGCTTCCCTCAATCCCCTCCTTCCTCGAGCCCTGGCGATATTTCACCGGGGCTCGTAACACCGCTCAGATCGGCATATGGAAAAGACATTCAATCGAATGGCGGAGGCCGTCGCGCACGCCACCGGCAGGCCGTGGGCTTTTGCCCTTTGCCTGGCGTCCGTCGTTCTCTGGGCGGCGACCGGGCCGGTCTTCCACTACTCGGAAACGTGGCAGCTCGTCATCAACACTGGCACCACGATCATCACCTTCCTGATGGTGTTCCTGATCCAGAACACGCAAAACCGCGACGGGGCCGCCATCCAGGCAAAACTCGACGAGTTGATCCGCGCAGGCCACGCCAAGAACGACTTCATCGGCATCGAGCATCTCACCGAGGCCGAGGTGGAAGAGTTCCGCGCCCGCTGCGCGGAAGCCAAGAAAAAACGGATGGCCGACGCCTAGGGGTGTTCACCGAATTGCGGATGGCGTTTGCGCATTCCGCCTGCTCCCGGACGCAGGCCCGGAAGCGCGCACGCCCGCGACAGCGGCGGCACGCGTTTCGATATTTTCCCGCTCCTCGTTTATGGCCTCCGGCGATTCATGCTCGAGGCCGACGACCTCATTACGAGCAGCCTCCAGCGCAACGATGATCTCGTTGAGCTTGGCCTGCATGGCGGCCGTGTCGCGCGCGTTCTGGATCAGCACGACGCCGGTGAGCGCCAATGCCGAGATCGAGACGATGTAGGTGCCGAGAGAGGCGCTGGCGACGACGGCACAAGTCAGCGCAGCCGTCAGCAGGACATAAAACCCCGGCGGTTTGGAAAAAAACCCGGCAAGGAAATAAAGCGGTCGATGCATGAAACCCTGTCACTCCGCGGCGCCAAGGCCTGCGCCTTTTGCAAAGCGCAGGCCCGACCGGACGTATCCGCCGGCCGGCAGCTACCTTGGAGGGACACTGCGGAGATGGAACTTCAGTCGAGGCTAATTGTTCCATCTGCAAAGGGGGTTAGGATGACCAGACCGGCGCTGCATCTGCTCAAGGGCATAGGTTATCTTGTCTCGACGGTCAGCGTGGCCTTGCTGGCCGCCGTCAGTTGGTCGAGCGCATCCCAAAGCCCGGTGCTGATTGCCTGCCTGCTCGGCGGCGCCGCGACATCGATCGTCGGCATGTTCTGCCGCTGGCTCTCCTACGAAATCGAAAAGCGTCAGGAGGAGCGCTAGGGTCGGTCTCGCGGCGAACGGAATTCGGGCGCGTCGCCCGCCTTCTTGGTTCGCGGCACGGAGCAGAGACTTAAGGTCTGCGGCGCCGGACCTGCGTGATAAGCAGCGTGATCAAGCTGCTGATGACGATCCAGATCCCGACTTCGCCGGCCGATGTTGCGGCTCGCCGCGCCGCAACGTCCGCCGCCGGGACGCTCTCGGCGACCGTGGACCTGACGGCCGCTTCCGGCTGCTCCCGTCCTTTCCCGGTGTTGGCGGCCATCACCGGCGCGAGATCCTGCCGGCTGCCGCGCCGCACCGAATAAGCGCGGGTGATCTCGGCGCCGAAGAGGAAGATCTGGGCCGAGTAGTAGACCCAGACCAGCACCACCATCAGCGCGCCGGCGGCGCCATAGGAAGTCGCGATGGCGCTGGTGCCGATGTACCAGCCGATCAGCGACTTGCCGATGGTGAACAGCAGCGCGGTGACGATAGAGCCGACGCCGACGTCGCGCCATTTGAGCCTGCGGTCCGGCAGGACTTTGTAGATCGCGGCGAAGAGCAGCGCGATCAGCACGAAGGAGACGACGGTATTGATCGCGCTCACGGTCAGCTCGCCGAAAGGCACGTGCTGGTTGATGTATTCGCCCAGCGCCGAGATCGCCGTGCTTGCCGCGAGCGACACCAGAAGCAGAAAGCCGAGCGCGGCCACCAGACCGAGGCTCGCCGCCCGCGCCCGCACAAGGCGCGAAAGCGAAATGCCATTGGGCCTGACCTTCCAGATCTCATTCAGCGACTGCTGCATCTCGCCGAAGACGCCGGAGGCGGTGACGAGGAGAGTGACTAGCCCGATAATGGCGGCCAGCGTGCTCGACCCGCGATGCGAGGCGGTCTCGATCGTTGCCTTGAGGAGGTCGGCGCTCTGCGGGCCCATCACGCCCGCGAATTCTGCCGAAAGCGCGAGCTGCGCGGCGTCGTTGCCGATGACGATACCCGCGATCGCCAAGACGATCAGAACGATCGGCGCCAGCGAGGTCGCGGCGTAGAAGGCCATCGCCGCGCCATGGCTCAGCGCATTGTCGTCGAGATAACCGGTGACGCCCTCTTTCAGCAGAACCCAGGCTTCCCGGAACCAGCGCGGCATGTTCTCACCGTCTATTTCCAACGGGAGATGCAGGTTCGGATAGTGGACGTTCTGCCATGCGCGGTCGCCCGAATTAGGCGGGCCGGGTGGGACAAGAGCTCGACTGCCATTTCGTTGGCCAGGGTGTGAAGCCGGAGAAACCAAACCCTGTTCTCTTTACCACCAGGTCCGGCTAACGCGGCCCGCTGAGGTCAATTCGGCGCGAGCCCGATTGTTCCGTGGGGGCCGAACCGGAAGACTTCGACACTGATTGGAGACAAAGCTGGGAGCGTTCGTTCCACGCCCAGGGATCACAAAAAACCGCCCCGGCTGGGAGAAGCCGGGGCGACAGTCGTGGGAGTAGCTCGGTGTCCCGGGGACTACACCTCGTCAACTCGCGCGGATTGGAAAGGTTTCACGCGAGGCCGATTTTCTACTTCGGGGTCTGCGGCGGGACTTCGCCCGGCTTGATCACTGGCATCTGGCTGGTGTTGGACGGCGGCACGGTGGCGTTCTTGTCGCCGGTGGGCGGAGGCTTCAGCACACCGCCGCAAGGCGCCAGGCTGGCGGAAAGGTTGTTGGACTGATCATCGGCCTGGGCTTTCGGCTGCTCGCCGTTCTGCTTCGGCGTCGCATTGTCGTCCGGCTTGACCTGGCAGTCCTCGATCTTCGGATTCTGCGGCTGGGTCTGGGCCGCGGCAGTCATTCCCAACATCGGGCCCGACATCAGGACAATGGCGAAGCCAAGAAGTGGGGCGAAGCCAAGAAGTGCTTTCTTCATTGGATCCTCCTGGGTTCAGTAACCCCCGATGATCGGCAGGATCTCGCCGGTGATGTAGCTCGAGCACTGCGGCGAGGCCAAAAACACATAGGCCGGGGCGATCTCCTCCGGCTGGGCGGGCCGCTTCATCGGCGTTTTGGCGCCGAATTGGGCAACGTCCTCGGCCTTCTTCTCCGACGGGTTGAGCGGCGTCCACACCGGACCGGGCGCCACCGCATTGACGCGAATCCCTTTGCCGATGAGGTTGCCGGAAAGCGCCCGGGTGAAGGCGTGGATGCCGCCCTTGGTCATCGAATAGTCGACCAGTTCCTTCGAACCCTCGATGCCGGTGACGGAGCCGGTGTTGATGATCGCCGAGCCTGGCTTCATGTGCGGCATGGCTTCCTGCGCCATGTGGAAATAGCCATAGAGATTGGTCTTCAGCGTAGTGTCGAAATGCTGCTCCGTGAGGTCGGCGAAATCGGCTGAATGCACCTGGAAGGCGGCGTTGTTGACCAGCACGTCGAGGCGGCCGAGCTTCTTAACCGTCTGCTCGACCGCCTTGCGGCAGAAGGCCCGCCTGGCGACGTCGCCGCGAAGCGTGACGCAGCGCCTGCCTTCCGCCTCGACCGCCGCTTTCGTCGCCTTGGCGTCGCGATCCTCACTGAGGTAGACGATTGCGACGTCAGCACCTTCGCGCCCGAAGAGCACGGCGACAGCGCGGCCGATGCCGGAATCGCCACCGGTGATCAGCGCCACCTTGCCGGCCAGCTTGCCCGAGCCCTGCCAGAACGGCGCGTCATAGAGCGGCGCCGGCTCGATCGCCCATTCCTCGCCGGGTTTCGGATGGTGCCGCTTCGGGAAGGGCGGCACCGGATATTGCCTAGCGCCCGCCTGCATGGCGCCTTGCGATCCGGATTTGCCGTTCGACCTGGCGCGGTCGGTGGCGTCGGCCTGGCGCTGCACGCTCCGCTGCCGGCTCACCGTCTTCGAGCTATCGGTTTTCGATCGGGCGCCGGTCGGCATTCGTCATCTCCTTCCACATTCGTCATCACCTTCCAATAGACAACGCACGCCGGTGGAAAAGGTTGGCTTTCCTCGGGTCGGCCGCCATGAAGCAGCATGGCGCCCAGTACATCAAAGTTAAATGCCGACGGTCGTCACAGGTGCTATGCGGTTGCGAGTTGGGGGGACTCTCCAGGAGGTGAGTTCCGTGGACTTTCGAAATCTGATCGGCAAGCTATCGGCCGCATTTCTGCGCCAGCGTGCCGCGCCAACCGGCCCTTTCAGGCCGATACGGGCCTCGCTCGCCGACGTGCCGTTAAGGCCGCGGCCGCGCCCACCGCATCGTCCGGCGCCGCCGATCCGGCCAGCAAGCAATATGTAGCCCGCCCTGCGCCTGCCCTGGCCGATCAATGCAACCGGCCGGCGGCATCTTCGTTTATGGCGATCCCGACCCTCGTGGAGGCAACATGAAATTCCTTCGGACAGACAATCCCCTTTTTATCCTGGCGGCGGCGGTGCTGACCGCGGCGCCGTTCGCCGGCCTCGCCTGGCGCGCGCATGAATGGTTCGGATGGTGACGGGCAATGAGCCGGTTCCTGCCGCTCACCATCCGCTTCGCCAATGGCGGCTCGATGGTGGTTTCCACGATCGCTGACGCGAAGAAGGCGCTGAACGGGGCATGGAAGGACAAAGAGGCGCCGGACTATCTCGCGGCGGCGCGGCTGGTGGACAACGCCATGGCAGGCATTTGCCGTCCGGCTGTAGCCTTCGCTGCGTTCAAAAAGGCCGCGGCCCGGCAAGGTCTGTTGAAACCGGCCGATCCCAGCGCCGCGCTCACCATGCTCGACCAGCTTTGGTCGCGCGACCGCAAGAAGCCGCCAGCCTGAAGCAGGCCCTCATCTCGGCTCGTTGCTCATGCTGAGATAGGTCGGGTCGAATTCCGCGATCCCGACGAGACGCGGCCAGTCGAGGATCGTGATCGTGTGGTTCACCCAGTTGATCACGTTCATGCGCCGCAGCGTGCCGATGACCCTGTTCATGTGCACGACCGAGAGGCCGAGCACATCGGCGAGCTCGGCTTGCGACAGCGGCAGATGGAAACTCATGTCCTGTGTCTTCTTCACGACCTGAAGCCTGACGAACAACTCGCAGATGAGATGGGCCAGATGCGAGGTCTTGGAACGGCGCCCCATGGCCACGATCCATTCGCGGTGGATGGCGCCGTCGACAAGCGTGTCCAGCCACAACAGCCTGGTGAGATGCGGCGCCTGCTCGGTTATCGCGCGCAGCTTGCTGTGCTCGGCCACGACGACATGGCAGGGCGAGAGCGCCATGATGCCATGGTCCATGGTCTTCAGGAGAAAGGCATGGAGGTCGACGAAATCGCCAGCCACCTGCAGCGAGGTGAACTGCCGCCCGCCATCCTCAAGCACTTTGTAGCGTGCGGCGAGCCCGTCGACGATCAGCGTGCTGACGGTCGGCCTCGATCCTTCCACGACGATATCCTCGCCGGTGACGAAATACTTCTCGACCGACATGGCGTCGGCCAGCAACGCCTTCTCGTTTTTGGAGAGAGCATCGTGCTGACCCAGGTTGAGATAAAGCGATTCCAGCATCCGGCCCGCCCTGTTGTGCATTCGCAATACCTAACGTTGGAGAGCCGGGCCGGTTGCAGTGGACAGGCGCAACGAGGCGCCGGCAAGCAAATTCACCCTGCCCACCAGCCCGTGGGAACTATGATCGCGCGCGCGGATTGAACGTCTAAGTTGCCGGAGATGCTCTCGATGGACCGCTTCTCACCGTCAAGGTGCGGAACGGCAAGAGAGACCCGATATTCAAGGCTTCCCTCACACTCGAGTCCACCTGGAGCAGAACATCGGAAGGCGCCATCCGAGAAAACCCTTTTCGGCCCGCAGCCGCGGCAACCATCCCCCGCCGTCCGCCGTTCCGCCTGCGGGAGGCCAGGCATGTTCGACGATTTCGAAAGCGCGCACATCGATACGGGCGAGGCACAGATATTCATTCGGGCGGCCGGCAGCGGCCCGGGGCTGCTCCTGCTGCATGGCTTTCCGGAAACGCATCTGATGTGGCGCGACGTGGCGCTGAAGCTCGCCAACCGATTCAGCGTCGTCTGCGCCGACCTGCGCGGCTACGGGAAAAGCTCCTGTCCGCCATCCTATCCGGACCATGCGCCTTACGCAAAGCGCGCCATGGCCGCCGACCTCGCGGCGCTGATGACGAAGCTCGGCTTTTCCCGCTTCATGGTTGCCGGCCACGATCGCGGCGGGCGCGTGGCCTATCGCTTGGCGCTGGACCATCCCGACCGCATCGAGAAGCTTGCCGTGCTCGACATCATACCCACCGCCGATGCCTGGGACCGGGCCGACGCCCGGCTGGCGCTGGGCTATTGGCCCTGGTCGCTGCTGGCGCAACCCGAGCCGCTGCCGGAGACGATCATGGCCGCAGCCGCGGAGGCGATCGTCGACAATGCGCTGGGAGGTTGGGGCTCCTCGCCCGCCGCCTTTCCCGCCGAGGTGCGGCAGGCTTACATGGAAGCCTTGCGCGATCCGGCCCATGTCCACGCCATCTGCGAGGAATACCGTGCGGCAGCGACGCTCGACCGCGAGCACGACCATGCGGACCAGGCAGCCGGCCGGCGCATCGGCTGCCCGGTGCTAGTGCTATGGAGCGGACATGGCGCGCTCGCCGAATGGTACGCACGAGAAGGCGGACCGCTGGCGCTGTGGCGGGAGTGGGCCGACAATGTCAGCGGCGGGCCGATGCCCGGCGGGCATTTCTTTCCCGAGGAGGCGCCGGCCGAGACCGCCGCCAGGCTCGGCGATTTTCTGCTGCCTGCTACAGGCCGTAGGCCAAGGTGAGATAGATCGCCGGCGCAACGATCAGGCAGAGCGCCATCACGATCACCACGCCATTGCCCAGGCGTTCGGCGCGCCTGGCGATGTCGGCGACGTCGTCATCATCAATGATGAATTCGAGGATCGAGGTGTCGGCGAGAGCGGAGAGGTGATTGTCGTTCGCAGGGTGGCTTTCAGCGTTTCGCTGCTTGGGCTTGGCAGAAAAAGAGGTCAAAACGTCGTCTCGCTTTCGAAACCGGCAACGCGGCTTCCTTATTCCGATGGTTTGGCTTTCGGGTTCCGACGGTCTTGGGTGCCCGCCGTTGCGCGGAATGGCGGACACCCAAAATGCCGCCGACGGAGGGGGTCCATCGACGACCGCTCACCAACTCGAAGCTTCCGCTTTGGTTGCCGCCGCCGGTCCAATGCGCGGGCTGCTCGGACTTCAGTCGCAGGAACGGTTCGGACCGTGGCCCCTCATTAAGCGCTGGACGGCGCTATCGGGTCGCGGACGCGGCCTCCGGGTACGGCGCTCTCCCGTGATTGGAACTTCTTCCCCTCCCCTCGGTTCCTCAGAAACACGCCGCGGCTCGCCGCCGCCCGGCTGGGACGTTTCAACGGAGGCACCGATGTCCGTGCACACACTTCACCCCGATCGCGTCGACGAGACGCGCATGCATGCGTATTCGACTTTCGCTCCGCTGCTGATCCATTCGCTGACCCAAAGGCTGGCGCGCTGCCAGGGTATGAAGGAGCTGGACAAGATCGAGACGTCGCTCTTGCGCCTCATCGAGGAAACCGTCGTCGCCGCGCCGGACGGCGAGGCGATGAAGGAGTTCGCGATCGAGCTTGTGGTGTCGACGCTGCGCAATGTGCGTGAACATCCCGACGCCAAGTACGACCTGGAAGAGATCGACGAACGCCGCACGGCGGGGCGCTCCGAGAACCCGGAGACGCTGGAAGAGCAGCTGCAGTCCGGCCTGGTGGACAGTTTCCCAGCCAGCGATCCGCCCGCGGTCGTCTCGACGGCCATCAGCGGCGGCGCGAAGGACATCGTCGGAACCGACGAGGCGCTGCGCCGCAAGAAGGAGGCGCGCCGCAAGCAGTCGGAAGCGGCGAGTTGACGGCAGGACAGCAAAGGAGACTGCGATGAACAGCAAAATCCCGCACCGACCAGGTGCTGCCGACGCACCGCCTTCGGGCAAGTTGCCGACCAAGGGCGGCGACGATCCGGATGTGCGGTTCCTGGCGGAGAACACCGACCTGTCGCCCATGCAGGCGAGCGAACTGATCCGCGAGCACGGGCATGATCGCGACAAGCTGCTGAGGATCGCACGCACCATGAAGGCCGAGGGCTGAGCCTTCTAGAAAGTGAGACAGGCATGAGCAACGCACCACGCCCGGGACGCCCCGGAACAACGAGCAATGGCCGCGCTGGGAGGGACCGAAGAAAAACCGTCCTCCCGGCTATCTGCCGCCGAAGGATGATCCCGACAAGAACCGCGACGCGGCTGGCGAGAACAACAAGGATCCGGAGCGGTCCGACCTCAGCGACGTCGCCAAGAAGAAGGGTTCTTGAGGATTTCACTCAGCGCAATAGGAGAAGAAAAATGCCACGCGGAGACAAATCGAAATACACCGACAAGCAGGAACGCAAGGCCGACCACATCGCCGAAGGCTATGAGAAGCGCGGCGTGTCCGAGAAGGAAGCCGAGCGGCGCGCCTGGGCGACCGTCAACAAGGACGATGCCGGCGGCAAGAAGGAAGGCGGCTCCGGCCGCGGCAAGCACACCGGCAATCCGGCGGCGCATAAGGGCGGCCGGATGGGCGGCAAGGCTTCCGGCGAACGCCCGGCTGCGCAGCGCTCGGCTTCAGCCAAGAAGGCGGCGGCCACGCGCAAGCGCAATGAGAGCCACGCGCATCATTGATGGACCTTTCCTCTTATCGGCTGCTAGAAACGCCAAGGGCACGAAAAGCGCCCATGGCGTTTTTCGCTAACGGTGAGGGGATGAGATCGTCCGAACAGGCTCTCCTGGCGCTTGTGCCCGTCGACAAGCTCGGCACGGACAGAGTCGGCGCGTTGAAAGAGTTGGGCTACCCTGCGATTGAACCAATCCTGCCTCAACTCCTCGAATGGCTGCAGGACATGAACTGGCCTGTCGCTCAAGAACTCCAGCCGGTGATCGCCGGCATCGGTGGCCTCTCGCCCCGTATCTACGTGAAATCCTGCGCGGCAACGACGACATCTGGATCTATTGGATACTTAACTGTGTCGTTGCTTACTCTCCGTCCCTCGCCGATAGCCTGCGGGACGAACTCGAACAATTGGCTGCAGCAGGATCATCGAAGGAGGGAGTGCGTGAACTTGCCCGCGATATCCTCGGCGGAAATTTCCATAAGCTTGACTAGGGGCACGCCCTCGATCCTAGGGTCTGCGTCGCGTCGCGTCGCTTCGCTCCTTGCTTCGCCCTAGGATGACGAAGACCCGCCGTACAGCCCAATCTCGTCCGACTGAAGCGAGGTGGCCACATCCTTGGGGATGCCGTCTAGGTGTTGCTCCAGCGCGGCGTCCAGCCTGTCGCTGCCTTGCGGATCGACGATTGCATTGACCAGCATATCGAGCGCAATGCCGAGCTGATCCAGGCCAAGCTGCCTTTCGATTTCGACGATCGCGGCGGGAGTCTGGCGTTTCAAGGCCTCGACGGCATTGCCGACGGCCGAACCGTAGGAAGTCACGGATTCGTAATCGCCCTGGTCGATGCCAAACTCCTTGCCTGCCCGCTCCATCAACCGCACTTTCGTCGCCGTGATGTTGAGGCTGTTGACGCTGAACGTGGATCGAGAGATTTCGGCTTGCGCCTGCATCATGGGCGCGCCGGCGCCGGAACCATCGGGTCCGGCGCCGCGATTGAGGCTCGCGACAAGACTGTCAGCAACCGATCTCGGCGGCGACGCCGGGCGTGGCTGCTGCAGGATCGGAAGGGCGGCGTTGTTCAGCGCGGGAGGTGAAGACATTGCTGCCCTTAACGGCACCCCGTCCGTCATGGAACGGGCGCCGGATAGTCGAGCCAAGACGTCATGCCTTGAGCAAAGCAAAAGCCGGTTCGGCAGGCAGTAGCCGAACAGTCCTAAGAATTTCCTGAGGCGCCACCGCTCAGCGGCTTCAGCGCCGATCGTCAGTCGTCGCCGCCGTCCCCGCCATCGTGGCCGCCGTCGCCCCCGTCGTGGCTGCCGCCGTCGTGATCGCCGCCCTGGTGATCGCCATCCTCGTCGTCACCCTGGTCGTCCTCATGCGAGCCCGACTCGACGCCGTCGCTGTCATGATCGGCCTCGTCATTCTCGGCGACATCGTGGTCGCCGTCATTGCCGGCGGTGGCGCCCTGGTCGTCATTGTCGTCCGGCAACGCCGCGGTCACCTGGCCGCCATGGTCCGAGCCCGCGAAGGACGGCTGCGCTGCAAGGATGCCGAGCAGGCCGATTGCGGTTGCCGCCAGCAAGGGAAGGTTCTTCATCTCGTCGCTCCGATCTTATTGCCGGTGCGGATCATTGCCTCGCCGGATTACGGCGCCCTTAAACGAGTGACTGCAATTTTAGCGGTTGCTTATTTGATACCGCCCATTCGGGCTTGCCGTCTTTCAAGCGGCGCCGCGCCACCGACCGCCCGCGCCACGACCACCTCGAGCGGCTCCGGCCTGTGCAGGAGATAGCCCTGGCCATGACCGATTCCCATGCCCATGAGGACCTCCAGCGCGCTGCCTTCCTCGATCTTCTCGGCCACCACCGCGGCCCCCATGCTGCGGGCGATGCCGGCGATCGCTGAGACGATCTCGCGGTCGAAGCGGCTGTCGGCGATGTGCTCGATGAAGGAGCCGTCGATCTTGATGGCGTCGATGGGAAAGCGCCGCAGATATTCGAATGAGCTCATGCCGGCGCCGAAGTCGTCGAGGCTGACGCGGCAATGACGCAGCCTGGCCTTGCGCACGAATTCTTCCGCCGCGGCGAAATTGGTGACGGCGGCGGTCTCGGTGATCTCGAAGCCGATGCCGGCGGGCGGAGCGCCGCTCTCGGCTATGGCCGCGTCGACGAAATCCCAAAGCTGCGGATCGGAGAGCGTCTGCGCTGACAGGTTGACGCCGAGCGAGATAGCGCCCGAAAGCATCGCCTTGCCATGGCGCGATAGCGCCCTGCGGATGATCCAGCGGTCGAGCCGAGCGGCTAGGCCGAAGCGTTCGGCCACCGGAATGAACTCGCCAGGCGGAATCAGCCTGCCGCTGCGCGCTTGGAGCCGCGCCAGCACCTCGACATGGCGGCTGTCTTCCCAGGGCCTGCCCAGGCGATGGATTTCCTGGCCGAAGAGCTTCAGCCTGCCGTCCTCCATGGCATCGACCAGATCGGCGGCGAGCCGCGCGGCATTGAGGCCGCCCGCTCCGGAAGCCGTTTCGGCCGAGAACACGGCGAAGCGGTCGCGCCCGCCGGCCTTGGCGGCGTAGCAGGCGTCGTCGGCACAGGCGAGCGCATCGGCCACCGTCGTCCTGGGATCGCGCACGAAAGCGATGCCGATGCTGGCCGCCAACCTGCGGGACGTCGCGGCGGAACCAAGGTCTGCGTCGCGCACGGCGGCGAGCACCGCACGGGCGAGCCGTTCGGCGCAAGCGTCATTGCAGTTCGGCACCAGCAGCGCGAACTCGTCGCCGCCGAGGCGCGCGGCATGCGCCGAAGACGGCAGGCTGGCGCGAATGCCGGCGGCGACGCTCCTCAGCGCGACATCGCCTGCGGCATGGCCGGCATAGTCGTTGAGCGCCTTGAAGTAGTCGAGGTCGACATAGAACACGGCGAGCGGCAGCCGGTCCGTGGCGCCGATGTTTTCGGCGAGCAGCCGGTCGAAGGCCGAGCGGTTCCAGAGCCCGGTCAACGCATCGTGGTGGGCGGCGTAGGCTAGCTCCTCGGCGCGCTTCTTCTCGTCGGTGATGTCGCGCACGGTGCCGAGGATCTGGCCGGCCGAGCCGACGCCGGCGATGAAGCGCACCAGCGACTCGACATGGCGGATCTCGCCGTCGCGCCGGATAATGCGATATTGGGTCGCCGTAACGCTCTGCGAGCCCGGCGGCGGCAGGTGTGCGCGCTCGGTGGCGTCCTTGTCGTCGGGATGGAGATAGGTGTGCCAGAGGCCGGCCGTCACCTCGTCGGTATCGCTGATCAGGCCGAAGATCTCGCGGGTGCGGGCGTCCCAATAGCTCTTGCTGGTGCCGATGTCGTGGTGCCAGATGCCGGTGCCGCTGGCGGCGAGCGCGAGGCGGAAACGGACATTGATCTGCTCGAGCGCGGCCTCGGCCTCCTTCTGCCTGTTGATGTCGGTCTGCACGCCCATCAGGCGCAGCGGCTTGCCTTCGGCGTCGCGCTCGACGATGCCGCCGCGGTCGAGCACCCAGACCCAGTGGCCGTCCTTGTGCTTCAGGCGCAGTTCCGTCTCGATGGATTCGGTGTGGCCGGCGATGTGGCGGTCGCCGCTCGCCAGCGCCCGCTCGCGGTCGTCGGGATGGGTAAGCTTCAGCCAGAGATCGGAGGTGTTGGCGAGCTCGCCCTCGGCATAGCCCAGCATCCTCCACCAGGTCGGCGAATAGTAGCAGTCGCCGGTGGACAGGTTCCAGTCCCAAAGCCCGAGCTGGGCACGGTCGAGCGCCAGCGCCCAGAATTCGCCCTTACGTTTCTCGTCGTCTGCCATGCCCTGGTTTGCCTGCCCCCCGTTCGGGCATCCTGCATGAAACCAGAGAAGAAAGGGTTACCGGGGCGTGTCCGCGATTGCCGGCGGCTGCACGCGGCGCGCCAGTCCGCGAGCCATCGAGCGATCCAGCAAGCCGCGCAGTTCCTCGCGGCCGCGCGCGATCCGCGACATCAGCGTGCCGACCGGAATGCCGAGGATATTGGCGGCCTCGACGTAGGAAAACCCTTCGATCCCAACCAGGAGGAGCACCGCTCGCCGGTTCGGGCCGATCGCCTGCAAGGCATCCATGATCTCGCGCGATGCAACGCTCTCGACCTGGTCGGCCGGCACAGCCTGGGCTTCGCCGGCTTCCAGCGGCAGGACCGCGGCGTCGCCGCGCCGGTTCGCCCTGCGCAACTGGTCGATGAACAGATGCCGCATGATCGTGAACAGCCACTGTCTCGGGCTTTCTCCGCTCTGCCAGTTGTCGAGACGCGTGAGCGCCCGCTCGAGACAATCCTGGACGAGATCGTCGGCACGATCGCGGTCGCGGGAAAGCGAGCGCGCGAAGCGGCGCAGACGCGGTATCTCGTCCAGGATCGCCGCTTTCTTCTCGTCCATACCGGCACGGCCGCCTCTGTTGATCGTCGCGGCCGCGGCCCCGGCCGGAACCGGGTTCGCGGTGCGACGCCGAAGATGCAAGGACTTCGTTTCAGCTGAGTGTCGACACGACAATGACGGCCGTCACGCTTGACAGTTTCTGGCGCTTCTCGAGCGTCGGTTTTTCATAAGTCTTCTTCATCGCCTGTTCCTTCCGCCGATCATCCGACGATCGTGTGTCTAGCCGAGACAAGGTGGGCACGCTTGGGCGCGGCGGAACAGAGTTTTGGGGAATGCGGCCCTGGCGGCGCGCTCTGCCGCTTTCGCCAATCGCCGGTGCTTCACAGCGCCGGCAGCCGCCGCCTCACCACCGCCGCGTGGAAGCGCGCGCCATGGAGCAGGCCTTCGTCGTTGAAGTCATAAGCCGGGTTGTGCAGCGGCGCGGAATTGCCGTTGCCGAGGAAGGCGAAGCAGCCGGGCACTTCGGCCAGGAAACGCGCGAAATCCTCCGAGGCCGTCATCGGCTCCGCCGCGATGCCAACGGCATCGTCGGCCAGGATCTGCCGCGCGGCGGCGAAAGCCTCGTCGACCAAGGCTGCGTCGTTGATCAAAGGCACGAACTCACGCGTGTAAGTGACTTGTGCCGCGACATTATAGGCCTGGGCCGTGCCTTCGGCGATGCGGCGCATTTCCTTTTCGATGGCCGCGCTCACTTCGGGGCGGAAACTGCGGCAATCGCCGAGGATGCGGGCCAGCCCCGGCAGCGCGTTGCGGGTGCCGTCGGTGATGAGCTCGGTGACCGAGACGACGCCGATATCGGCGGGGCTCAGGCGCCGCGAGACGATGGTCTGCAGGTTGACGACCAGCGCGCAGGCGGCGACCAGCGTCTCCTGTCCAGCATGCGGGCGCGCCGCATGGCCACCCAGACCTTTCAGCACGATCTCGAAATTGTCCTCGGCCGACATGACCGGACCGCTCCGGGTCTCGAAATGGCCGACTGGCAGGCCCGGCATGTTGTGCAGCCCAAAAATCTCCTCGAAGGGGAAGCGCTCGAGCAGGCCGTCGTCGAGCATGGCGAGCGCGCCCCTGCCCCATTCCTCGGCCGGCTGGAAGATGAAGCGCACGGTGCCGTCGAAGTCGCCCTCTTCGGCAAGCAGTTTGGCTGCGCCGAGCAGCATGGCGGTGTGGCCGTCATGGCCGCAGGCATGCATGGTGCCGGGCGTCCGCGAGCGCCAGGCTTGAGTGCCCTGCTCGGCGATGCGTAGCGCATCCATGTCGGCGCGCAGCGCGATCGCGCGGTTGCCGCTGCCCCTGGTCAACGTGCCGACGACGCCGGTGCCGCCGACGCCCTCGGCGACCTCCAGCCCGAACGCGCGCAACTTCTCCGCCACGAAGGCAGCGGTGCGCTTTTCCTCGAAGCCGAATTCGGGATGTGCGTGGAGGTCGTGCCGCCACGCCGCCATCTCGCGATGCAGTGCGTCGAGGTCGACTTCAGCCATCGTCGTGCTCCCAAGCCTTTGTCTCAGGCAGTCTGCAGGAACATCTCTTCCGGCGCCATCCCGACCAGTTCGGCATAGCGGCCGGGATCGGTCGCCCCTTCGGAGTTGATGATCAGCACGCGGGAATTGGCATCGAGACCGAGTGCCGCGCGCATGTCCTTGTCGCCCGCGGCGCGGATCAGCCCGGCGAGCCCCGTCCCGCCGCTCTCGCCGGAGACAATCGCCGGATCGTTGCCCAAGGGTCGCGCCAGCCGCTTCATCACCGAGACTGCGTCCTCTTCGTTCACCGTCATGAAGGCATCGCCGACGCGCGCCAGCACGCGCCAGGCGACCAGGGACGGCTCCGCGCATTCCAGCATCGTCATGACTGTCGGCTGCTGATGTGCGATCGTTATCGGACGTCCGGCCTGCACCGAGGCGTAGACGCAAGCCGATCGCGTCGGCTCGACCACCACGGCTTTCGGCCGCCGTCCACCAAGCAGAACCGCCATATGGCCGGCAATCGCCGCCGCGAAGCCGCCGACGCCGGCCTGCAAGAAGACATGCGTAGGTGGCTCGGCCAGATGCCGCAGCGCCTCGCGCACGATCACCGTATAGCCCTGCATGACCAGGCCGGGGACGCGCTCATAGCCCGGCCAGGACGTGTTGGAGACGATCTTCCAGCCGCGCTCGGCGCCGACCCGGGCGACTTCACGCACCGCATGATCGTAGCCGCCTTCGACCCGCACGATCTCGGCGCCGAGGCGGGCGATGGCCACGACACGCTCGGCGCTGACGCCGGCATGAACGAAAATAACCGAACGTGCGCCGACCAGGCCGGCGCCCTGCGCCACCGAACGGCCATGGTTGCCGTCGGTGGCGCAGACGAAGATCATGCCCGAGGCGATCTCGCGCACTCTTACGTCGCCGATCTCGTCGACATCGACCGCGCGGCCGAGGCGCTTGCTCGCCTCTTCCAGCACCAGCCGCATGACCGCATAGGCGCCGCCCAGCGCCTTGAAGCTGCCAAGGCCAAGACGCTGACCCTCATCCTTCACATGCAGGGCGGCGATGCCGAGTTGATCGGCCAATGCCGGCAAGGCGTGCAGCGGTGTTTCGGCATGGTTGTCGCGCGCCTTGAGATAATGCTCGGCCCGGGCAGCGCCCGCCACGCCGAGAGCGTCGACGTCGGCTGCAACCAGCGGCTGGTTGTATTCGGGACGTTGGTTGAGCAGCATCATGGCGTTCTTTCTTCAAGGCACTGACTGTTGGCGCACGCAAAAATTGCGTTCTGATTTGGCTAAGTGATTGAAGTTTGTTTCATCCGGATGTCGCCAGATGCCAGCCTTGGCAGAACTCGACGCCATCGACCGCACTATTTTTGGGGGTATTGGCCCGGGTCAAAGTCAGTCATCCGCGTTTTCTTCTCTTCCGGTCAGTCGGCCGCCAGCCTGGCGGTGACGCCGAGCAGGACGTCGGCGCCCGCGACAAGCTCGCCGTCGGCGTTGATCGTCATGTTGCTCGCCCGCGCAACTTCTTCCGGCGCCATCCTAACCAACTCGGCATAGCGGCCGGGGTCGGTCGCGCCTTCGGAGTTGATGATGAGCACACGCGAATGCGCATCGAGGTGAAGTGCTGCCCGCATCTTCTCATCGCCGGCAGCGCGGATCAGCCCGGCGAGCCCCGCCCCGCCGCTTTCACCGGAGACGATCGCCGGATCATTGCCCGAAGGCCGCGCCAAGCGGTTCATCACCGAAACCGCATCTTCCTCGTCCACGGTCATGAAAGCGTCGCCGATCCGCGACAACACGCGCCAGGCGACGAGCGACGGCTCGTAGCATTCGAGCATCGCCATCACTGTGGGCTTGCTGTGCGCAATCGCGATTGGACGCCCGGCCTTTGCGGTTTCATAGATGCAGGCCGCGCGGGCCGGCTCGACCACGATTGCCCTCGGCCGATCCTGACCAAGCATGATGGCGAGGTGGCCAGCCACAGCCGCGGCGAAGCCGCCGACGCCGGCCTGCAGGAAGACGTGGGTGGGCGGCCGAGGCAAGCGCTTCAGCGCTTCGCGTACGATCACAGTGTAGCCTTGCATCACAAGTCCCGGTATGCGTTCGTAGCCCGGCCAGGATGTGTCGGAGACGACGGTCCAGCCGCGCTCGGCGGCGACGCGGGCGGCTTCCCCGACCGACTGGTCGTAATCGCCCGCGACGCGAACGATCTCGGCGCCGAAGCGGGAGATGGCGGCCACACGTTCGTTGCTGACGCCCGAATGGACGAAGATGACGGACCGCGCGCCGACCAAGCCGGCCCCTTGCGCCACCGAGCGTCCATGATTGCCGTCGGTCGCGCAAGCGAAAGTCATGCCGGCGGCAGTCGCCTTCACATCCGGCCTATGCAATTCCGAGATATCGACTGTGCGGCCGCGCCGCTTGCCGGCCGCTTCCAGCACCAGCCGCATGACGGCATAAGCGCCGCCAAGCGCCTTGAAGCTGCCGAGGCCAAGACGCTTGCCCTCATCCTTCACATGCAGCGTGGCGATGCCAAGCTCGCCGGCCAGCGCCGGCAAGGCATAGAGCGGCGTCTCGGCATGGCTGTCGCGCGCCATGAGAAAGCGCTCCGCCTGGTCTGCGCCGGCGATGCCGAGCGTCGCGGCATCGGCCGCGACCAGCGGCTGGTTGTGTTCGGGACGTTGGTTGAGCAGCATCATGGCGTTTTTCTCCGAGGTGCTGAACTCTATTGCGGAGTGAGCGGGAAATGCGCTCTGTTTCGGCCATCTGATTGCAAGTTTGTTTCATCCGGATGCCGCCAAATGCCAGTCTTGCCCGATCTCGACGCCTTCGACCGCGCGATCCTTTCCATCCTGCAGAAGGACAACACCACGCCGCAGCGCATGATCGGCGAGGCGGTGAACCTGTCGGCGCCGGCGGTGCAGCGGCGCATCAGACGCATGGAGGAGCGCGGTGTCATCCGCGCCAATGTCGCGCTGGTCGATCCGGCCAAGGTCGGGCATCCGATCACGATCTTCGTCGAGGTCGAAGTCGAGAGCGAGCGGGCCGAGCTGATCGACGCCGCCAAGCGCGGCTTCGCCGCAGTACCGGAAGTGCAGCAGTGCTACTACGTGACCGGCGAGGCCGACTTCATCCTCGTCGTCACCGTGGCGACTATGGCCGACTACGAAGCGCTGACCCGGCGGCTGTTCTTCGAGAACAACAACGTCAAGCGTTTTCGCACTTTTGTTGCGATGGATCGGGTGAAGATGGGGTTGGAAGTGCCGGTGGGGTGAGCGTATCCGCTCGAACACCAGGCGGCAGATCGCCGCCTGGTGCCGATTTTTACCGGGTCGGCACCGCCGCGTGTTCGCACGACACTTTCGGGTTCATGTCGGCGAAGGTGCCGGTCGGATTGCCCTTCCAGGCCCAGACATGCAGTTCGTAGAACTCACCCAGACCGTAACGGTTGGGCGCGCTGTTGAAGTTGAACAGCTGACCCTCGAGCGATGCCGGCCCCTTCGAGGTGATGTATTCGACCGCCACCAGCTTCAGCGTGCCGTCGGCCATCGGCTCGTACATCACCGCTTCGGGACGGGCGATATCCACCTTGTCCTCCTTCAGATACTGGCCGTTGACATAGTGGATGCCCATGGCGCCGCCGGTGATGCCGCTGGCACAGGGAATGGGCGCATAGCCCTCGGCCGTTGCGGCCTTGACGTCGAGAAACCGGCTGTTGGCCGCCCGTACCTTGTCGGCCAGCGGGCTGGCGACGGACACGGATGCAGCCGCGTCCTGATGCGCCTGCGCGAGGGTTGTGCAGGCCGACAGCGCGGCTGCGGCCATGAGAAGCCTGTTCCAAAAGTTTGATGTCATGTTCATTCCGTTCTTCCTGAAAGAGCCCGGCTGGCCGGCCGCCGGAAATACGGCGGCGCGACAGGCAAGCGCCGTGGCTGTCTGTGCTTGATGATCCCGGATTCGATGCGGCGGCCGCCGATCATCCCTTCGGCAGATACGAAATCGTTCCAGCCAGATCGGTGTTGTCGATCAGCTGGAAACGGCTGTCGCTGCCGCCCTGACGGGCCGACACGAAGGGTGCGTAGGCCGGATCATTGGTGAAGGCGCGCGCCGCCGTTTCGGACGGGAAGGCCATCAGCGCGATCAGAGTGGTGTCGAGCGGCTTGCCCTCGAGCGTCTTCACATTGCCGCTGCGCGCCAGATATTTGCCGCCATGCTTGTGGACGAGGTCGTGAACCGAAGCGGCGTAGTCCGGTATCCATTTCGGGTCCTTCACCTTGATGTCGGCGATAAGGTAAGCGGTCATGGCTGGTCTCCTGGTTGCTGCGCACAGGGTCATCCCGTGCGTCGGCCAAGAGCTCGCATGGCGGGGGCCGCGCCAACCAGTCCGCGATCTGTACCGGGCCGGTACAGTTTCCGTACTGGCCGCTTCTTTCATGAAGGCCTAATGTTCGACCCAGTTTCGAGGGAGGGACACCGATCATGGCCCAGCACGGTTACAAGCAGTTCTGCCCGCTATCGATGGCCGCCGAGGTGCTTTGCACCCGCTGGACGATGGTGCTGATGCGCGAATTGGTGGCGGGTTCGACCCGCTTCAACGACCTGCGCCGCGGCGTTCCAAAAATGTCGCCGACCCTTCTATCGCAGCGGCTCAAGGAGCTCGAGATAGCTGGCGTCGTCGAGCGCAAGGAGGTGCCGGGCGAGAAGGGCATCTTCGAATACCAGCTCACGGAAGCAGGGCGGGATTTGCGCCCGGTCGTCGAGGCAATGGGCTTCTGGGGACAGAAATGGGTCGAGTCGCGGCTGTCGCTCAAGAATCTCGATCCGTCGCTCCTGATGTGGGACATGCGGCGCAATCTGAACCCCACGCCGCTACCCGAGGGACGCACCGTGATACAATTTCTGTATCAGGACCTACCGGCGTCGAAACGCTCTTGGTGGCTGATCGTCGAGAAGCATGGCGAGGTCGACCTGTGCTGGTACGATCCGGGCTTCGAGGTCGACCTCTATGTCTCAACCGACCTGCACACGATGACGGCGATCTGGATGGGGCTGCTCACCGTCGAGAAGGCCGGCGCGAAGGTCACCCTCACAGGCAACCAGGCCATCGGCAGGCAAATGCAGACCTGGCTGGGCCTCAGCCCGTTCGCAGTCGAACCCAAGCACGCGGCATGATCCTCGGCGCTGTCGTGGCGGAGGCTAATGCTTGCCGCGTTCGCTGCCCTCTCCGGCGGGCGAAAGCCACCGCGCATAGATCTCGCCGACGATGCCGCGCCGGAAGATCAGCACGCAGATCATGAAGATCAGGCCGGTGGCGATCGTCACCGGGAAGCCGGAGGTGGCCAAAGTGTTTTCGAGCCCGACGACGAGGCCGGCGCCCACCACCGGGCCGACCATGGTGCCGATGCCGCCGAGCAGCGTCATCAGGATCACCTCGCCGGACATCTGCCAGGTGACGTCGGTCAGCGTCGCGAACTGGAAGACGATCGCCTTCAGCGCGCCGGCAAGGCCGGCAAGGGCTGCCGACATGACGAAGGCGGCGAGCTTGTAGCGGCCGACGGAATAGCCCAGCGAAATGGCGCGGTTCTCGTTCTCTCTTATTGAGCGCAGGATCATGCCGAAGGGCGAGTTGACGATGCGCCAGACGGCGAAGACGCCGATCAGGAAGATCGCCAGCACGAAGAAATACATGTTCATCGGCACATTGAGGTCGAGGATGCCGAAGAGATGGCCACGCGGCACGCCCTGGATGCCGTCCTCGCCTTCGGTGAACGGCGCTTGCACGCAGAAGAAGTAGAACATCTGCGCCATCGCCAGCGTGATCATCGCGAAATAGATGCCCTGCCGGCGGATAGCGAGGAAGCCCACGACAAGCCCCATGCCCGCAGCGCCCACGGTGCCGAGCAGGATGCCGGCCTCCGGGGGCCAGCCCCAGGCCTTCACCGCATAGGCGCAGAAATAGGCCGCGCCGCCGAAGAAGGCGGCGTGGCCGAAGGAGAGCAGGCCGGTGTAGCCGAGCAAGAGGTTGAAGGCGCAGGCGAACAGCGCGAAGCACAGCATCTTCATCACGAAGATCGGGTAGATGAGGAAGGGTGCCGCGACGAGCCCCAATATGCCCAGCGCCACCAGGCCCCGTTCCAGCCGGACGGAGGCAGCGGCGCGCTCTGCGTAAAGGGTCGCCTCGCTCATCTCACGCGTCCCTTCCGAACAGGCCCGCAGGGCGCAAGAGCAGCACGATCGCCATGATGACGAAGACCACGAGGTTCGAGGCCTCGGGATAAAAAACCTTGGTCAGGCCCTCAGCGAGGCCGAGCATGTAGCCGGTGACGATGGCGCCGAGGATCGAGCCCATGCCGCCGACCACGACAACGGCGAAGACGACGATGATCAGGTCCGAGCCCATCAGCGGGCTGACCTGGTAGACTGGCGCGGCGAGAATGCCGGCCAGCCCCGCAAGGGCGGCGCCCAGCCCGTAGGTGAGCGTCAACAGCAGCGGCACGTTGACACCGAAGGCCTGAACCAGCTCCGGGTTCTCGGTCGCGGCTCGCAGGTAGGAGCCGAGCCTGGTCTTCTCGATCAAAAGCCAGGTGCCGATGCAGACGATGAGCGAAGCCATCACCACCCAGCCGCGATAGTTGGGCAGGAACATGAAGCCGAGATTGGTGCCGCCGGCAAGCAGCGCCGGCACGGCATAAGGGTTGCCGGAGACGCCGTAGTAGAAACGGAACACGCCTTCGATGACCAAGGCCAGACCGAAGGTGAAGAGCAGGCCGTAGAGCGGATCGAGGCGGTAGAGCCGCGACAGCGCCACGCGCTCGACCACCATGCCGAACAGGCCGACGGCCAAAGGCACGATGATCAGCGCCGGCCAGTAGCCGATGCCGAGATGGACGAGCAGCAGATAGCCGATGAAGGCGCCGAGCATATAGAGCGCGCCATGGGCGAAATTGATGATGCGCAGCAAGCCGAAGATGACAGCCAGGCCGAGGCTGAGCATCGCGTAGAAGGAGCCGTTGATAAGGCCGACCAGCAGCTGTCCGAGCAAGGCCTGGATGGGAATGCCGAAGATCATGGTCATTTGGCCATCATACCCCCAGCACCTCGTGCAGTTTCTCGGTGTGCGCGGAAAGCTGGCCGACCGGGAAGCCTTCCACCACCTTGCCGTGGTCCATCAGATAGAAGCGGTCGGCCATGCGGGCGGCGAAGCGGAAATTCTGCTCGACCAAAAGGATCGTCATGCCGCGCTTCTTCAGCGTCGCCAGCAATTCGCCGATGCGCTGCACGATGACCGGCGCCAGCCCTTCGGTCGGCTCGTCGAGCAGCAGCATGTCGACGCCAGTCCTCAGGATGCGGGCAATCGCCAGCATCTGCTGCTCGCCGCCGGAGAGTTTTGTGCCCTGGCTGTTGCGGCGCTCCTTCAGGTTGGGGAAGAGCTCGAAGATCTCCTCCACGCTCATGCCGCCCTTGGCCACCACCGGCGGCAGGATGAGGTTCTCATCAACGGTCAACGTGGCGAAGATGCCGCGCTCCTCCGGCACGAAGCCGATGCCTTGATGGGCGATGCGGTGGAGCGGCAGGCGGATCAGGTCTTTGCCGTTGAAGGTGACGCTGCCTGTTCGCTTGCGGATCAGCCCCATGATGGCGCGCAGCGTCGTCGTCTTGCCGACGCCGTTGCGGCCGAGCAGCGTCACGGTCTCGCCGCGTAAGACTTCGAGGTTGACGCCATGCAGCGCATGGCCCTCTCCATACCAGGCGTGGAGATCGCGCACGGCAAGCAGCGGCTCACTCATGCTCCGTCCCCATGTAAGCGACGCGGACACGCTCGTCCTGGCTGACGGTGACATAGTCGCCGGCCGCCAGCACCTGGCCGCGCTGCATGACGGTGATCCAGTCGCAGAGATCGGCGACGACGGTGAGATTGTGCTCGACCATCAGCACGGCACGGTCTTTTGCCAGCGAGCGGATGATGCCGGAAATCATGCCGACATCCTCATGCCCCATGCCGGCCATCGGCTCGTCGAGCAGAAGCACTTTCGGATCGAGGGCGAGCGTGGTGGCGATCTCCAGCACGCGCTTCCGGCCATAGGAGAGATCGCCAGCGAGACGATGCGCGGCGTCGTCGAGGCCGACAATGGCGAGCAGCTCGCGCGCCCTTGGCGTGAGCTGGTCCAGCGCCGAGACCGGGCGCCAGAACTGGTAGCCGAGCCCGCCCGGGCGCTGAAGCGCCACCCGCACATTGTCGAGGACGCTGAGATGCGGAAAGATCGCCGATATCTGGAAGGAGCGGACGAGACCCATGCGCGCAACCCTTGCCGGCGGCGTGCGAGTGATGTCAGTGCCGAGCAACTCGATCGTGCCGCTGGTCGGCTGCAGGAATTTGGTCAACAGGTTGAAGATGGTGGTCTTGCCGGCGCCGTTCGGGCCGATGAGCGCGTGAATCTTTGCGTGATGGACGTCGAGGTCGACATCCTTCACCGCGACGAAACCGGCGAAGTCGCGCCGCAGGCCGCGGGCGGAAAGCACCACCCGCGGCGTCTCTTCGCTGCCGTCCGACCGGACGGCCGTTGCGGTTTCGAGCGTCACTTGGTGACAAGCGGGCAGCCGCTGTCCTCGGCCTTCAGGAAGGCCTTGTCGCCCGGAATGGTCGCCAGATAGGTGTAGTAGTCCCAGTCCTTCTTGCTCTCCTCCGGCTTCTTGACCTGGTAGAGATACATGTCGTGCACCATCGAGCCGTCGGCCTGCACCTTGCCGTTCACAGTGAATACGTCGTTGACCGGCATCTCATGCAATTGCTTGGCCACCGCCTCGGTCTCGTCCGTGCCGGCCTTGTCGATGGCCTTGAGATACTGCGTCACCGCCGAATAGGTGCCGGCCTGGATCATGTTCGGCATGCGGTTGGTGCGCTTGAAGAATTTTTGCGCGAAATCGCGGCTCACGTCGTCGCGGTCCCAGTAATAGCCTTCGGTGAGCACCACGCCCTGCGCTGCCTGCAGGCCGAGGCCGTGCACTTCGGCGAGCGTGAACAGGAGCGCCGCCAGCCGCTGACCGCCGGCGACGATGCCGAACTCGGCTGCCTGCTTGATCGAGTTGGAGGTGTCGAGGCCGGCATTGGCAAGCCCGATGATCTTGGCGCCCGCGGACTGCGCCTGCAGCAGGAAGGAGGAATAGTCGGTGGAGCCCAGCGGATAGCGCACCTCGCCCAACACCTTGCCGCCGCTGGCCTCCACCAGCTTGGCTGTCTGGTCCTTCAGCGAATAGCCGAAGGCATAGTCGACGGTGATGAAATACCAGCTGTCGCCGCCCTGCTCGACCAGCGCGCCGCCGGTACCGACCGCCTGGGAGTGCGTGTCATAGGCCCAGTGAAAACCGTAGGGGGAACACTGCTTGCCGGTGAGGTCGGTGGAGGCGGCGCCGGTGACGATGTCGATCTTCTTCTTTTCCTTGGAAAGCCCCTGGACGGCGAGCGCGACCGACGACGTCGTGAGCTCCATGATCGCGTCGACCTGCTCGGTGTCGTACCACTGGCGCGCGATGTTGGAGGCGATGTCCGCCTTGTTCTGATGGTCGGCGCTGACGATCTCGATCGGCGCGCCCTGCACCTTGCCGCCGAAATCCTCGACCGCCATCTTGGCGGCCTCGACCGACCATTTGCCGCCGAAATCGGCATAGACGCCCGACTGATCATTGAGGATGCCGATCTTGACCTTGCCGTCGGAAATTTCGCCAGCCACCGCCGGCATTGCGGATGCCGCAATGAGCGCGGCTGAGACGAGATAGGATGCTTTCACTGGTGGTTCCTCCCTTGTGGCCAACCACGTCAAACGCGGCGGGCCTCGCAATGGTTCAACAGTCGGTGGGATTTGTCGGGAATTCGGGCATGCGTGCCGCTCGCCTTGCCTCCTCTTGCGGGAACACGCCGCCCTGTGCCTTGGGTGCACGGGCCGGGACCCTAGCACCCACCTCGCGGGCCGAGAATGCTATTTTCGTAGCATGGCGTACCGCAGGTAGGCGGTCGAGCCGTTCACCACGGCAGTCGCTCGCCATCGCGAAAAAAGCCGCCGGTCGGACCGTCATCCGGCAGCGTCGCGGCCCAGACGATCCCGGCCGCCCCTGGCGCAACTGGGCGGCCGCCCGGCCCGCCCATGTCGGTCTCCACCCAGTCAGGGCTGATGGCGTTGACCAGGACGCCGGCGCCGCGCAGCTCGGCCGCCAAGATTCGGGTGAGCGCATTGAGCGTCGCCCTGCCGGTCGAATAGGCCGGCGCGTCGGCGTCCGTCGAGGCCGACAAGCCAGCCTCGGGAGAAACGATGACCAGCCGGCCATGACCGGAGGCGCTGAGCAGCGGCGCGAAGGCGAACGCCACCCGCCAGGCGCCGACGACATAGGTCTCGAAGGCCTTGCGGTCCACCGTCCGGTGGGGCCTAAGCGCCCGCGCGGACAGCTCGTAATGAATGGCGGCGTTGTTGACGAGCACGTCGAGCCGACCGAAACGGCGCTCCACTTCGGCTGCAGCAAGGGCTGGCCCATCAGGTGCGGCGACACCCAGCGCGATGGCCTCGACATTGCCGCCGAGCTTCTTCGCCGCCGCCTCGCCCTTGGCGAGGTCGCGCACACCGATGAGCACGGTGAAGCCGAGCGCCGCTAGGGTCAGGACTCATTGATCCAGAAGATGAAGGCTGCAGCGAAGGC
>NZ_LPVS01000258.1:0-36532 GCF_014843905.1 Mesorhizobium silamurunense
TGACTTTCCTGCCAGCCGCTGTGCAACGATTCGAACGGGCGATGCGCGACTATGGCGCCGGTCGTCAGGCACGTGAAGCCCGTCGGTATAACCGCAAGAAGCTCTTCGACCTGGCCCAGAAGCCGGATGCTCGACCAGCCACCAGCGCCCCATGCGGACGTCCGCGACAGACGCTGGCACACCCCAAAACACAAATCCCCATAGCTCACCGCGCACGGACCGCGGGTTCCTGCATGAGAGGCTTTCGTACGCCTGCCGGCACCCGAAACCCTTCAGCACATTCGGTCATTCGTGCCAAAGGTTCGTTGCTCCTAAAAGCCGCCATTCGGTCATCTGGCCGGCGACGGCTGCACCGTCGCCTCGCGCGATACGGACAGTCCCGTGAGAAGCGGCGCGTAGGCGGCGAGCCTCCGGGATACGAACTCGGTGAAGAGCCGCACGCGCTTTGTCTTGCGTGTTTCCCCCTGTGTGAGAAGCCAAACCGTTCCGTACATGTGCAGGTCGGTGCCCGGCACCCTCACCAGTAGGGGGTCGGCATCGCCAATGAAGCACGGCAGTGTCGTCATCCCGAGCCCTTGCCGTACTGCAACGATCTGCGCCTCGCCGTCCGTGGTCCTGAACGGGACTCCCGTGGTGCGAACCTCACCCTCGCTGGCCCATTCCGGAATTCCATGAATGCTTATGACGATCCACCGGATGGGATCAGGCGCGCCCGCACGCCACGCGGCTAGTCGATCGCAGGACATGTAGACGCCGCCGAACAGCTCCGGTCCCTTCAGGCCGTGAAGATTGAGGGGCAGGGTTTTGCGGTCGTAGACGACGCGGATCGCGACGTCGGCCTCTCGGTTGGTCAGATTTGCCAGCTCGCCGGACGACAAGATTTCCATCTCGATGTCCGGATGCAGACGCGCGAAATCGGCGAAGTCCGGCATGAGCAGGTGTGTCGCGAGGGGTGGTGCCAGCGTCACCCGCAGAAGCCCGCGCACGCTCTGGTCGCGCCCCAAGACGCGCGTTTCCAGCTGGTGCGACGACGCTTCCATCCGCTCCGCGAGCTCGAGGACCTCCTCGCCCGCAGCCGTCAGGCGGTAGCCCGAAGGCAGCTTTTCGAACATGTGCGCCCCGAGGCGGTCCTCGAGCTGGGCGATGCGTCGCAGCACGGTCGAGTGGTTCACACCGAGGCTCTTGGCGGCGGCCCGCACCGAGCCTCCGCGTGCGACGGCAAGAAAGTAGCGAACGTCATCCCAGTCGATCATGGTGCAATCCCGCACCGCGCGGTGCGCCTTCCAAAGCCCTTACTTATCGTACAACAGTACAGGGCGGCCCTCATAACACTTGTCGACGAGCGGGGCCCAATTCCGAACGGCGGAACCTTATCGTCGCGGCTGCCGTTAACAGCCGTACCGGATCGATTTCGCACCACCCATGTGCGCGCTTCCTCACTCAACGCCTGACCTCGGCAGACCCATCTTCAAGGTCTCGGGGCTTTCCCGAATGACCAAGGCGGAAGCCTGGAAGGATGCACGTCATGACCAGATTGAATGGAAAGACCGCCGTCATCACCGGCGGCGCCACCGGCATCGGCCGCGCCGCAGCAAAGCGATTCGTCGAGGAGGGCGCCTTCGTCTTCATCTTCGGCCGCCGACAGGAAGCGCTCGACGCCGCCGTGGCGGACCTCGGGGCCAATGCCCGCGCGGTGAAAGGCTCGGTCTCGAATGAGGCCGACCTCGACCGGCTTTACGCGGCTGTGAAGGCCGAGCGCGGAAGCCTCGATATCGTCTTCGCCAATGCCGGGGCCGGAGGCCCGCTTCCGCTCGGCCAGATCACCGCCGAGCACATTGACGAAACCTTCGACACCAATGTGAAGGGCACGATCTTCACGGTCCAGAAGGCGTTGCCGTTGATGGGCCCGGGCGGTTCGATCATCCTGACCGGATCGAGCGCTGGCACCACGGGCGCCCCGGGATTCACTGCCTACAGCGCGAGCAAGGCGGCAGTGCGCAATCTCGCGCGGACCTGGGCGGAGGACCTGAAGGGCACCGGCATCCGGGTAAATGTGTTGTCGCCCGGGGCGACGGCAACTGAACTCGCGAAGGAAGCGCTGGGCGAGGAGGGCCAGAAGGCCTACGGCGCGATGACTCCGCTCCAGCGCATGGCCGATCCCGCGGAAATTGGGGCGGTGGCTGCCTTTCTCGCGTCGTCGGACAGCAGCTTCATGACCGCCAGCGAGGTCGCCGTCGACGGCGGCCTGGCGCAACTTTGACCCCAGCGCGGTCCGTGCCTGGCCCGCGCGCAAAGAAAGACAAAGATTATGAAAAAACTCGAAGGTAAGATCGCCGTCATCACGGGCGGAAGCAGCGGGATCGGATTGGCCACAGCAAAGCGCTTCGTAGAAGAAGGAGCGCACGTCGTGATTACCGGGCGAAGAGAGAAAGAGTTGAAGGATGCCGCAGCCTTCATCATGAGAAACGTTACGGCGGTCGTGGGTGACGTGTCGCTCTTGGAAGATCTGGATCGCCTCTATGCCGTCGTGGAGGAGAAACATGGTCACATCGACATTCTCTTCGCGAACGCGGGCGCGGGGACAATCGCACCGCTCGCGGTCGCCACTGAGGCACATTTTGATCAGACCTTCGATGTGAACGTGAAGGGTCTGTTCTTTACGGTGCAGAAGGCCCTTCCCCTGTTCAAAGACGGCGGTTCGATCATCCTGAACTCTTCAGTGTCGAACGTGTTGGGGCTTCCAGGGTTTAGTACCTACGCCGCGAGTAAGGCGGCTGTACGCAACTTCGCGCGCGCTTGGACACTGGAGCTCAAAGACCGCAAAATCCGCGTCAATGCAATGAGTCCCGGAGCAATCGAGACGCCGGCCTTGGAGACAACGACTGGCCTTACCCCTGAGCAAGCCGAGCAAGCGGCCGCCCAGTTTGCGTCACAGATCCCAATGGGTCGCAGGGGCAAACCAGAGGAAATCGCCGCTGCCGTCACGTTCCTCGCCTCCGATGAAAGTTCTTTCATCACTGGCGTGGATCTCGCCGTCGACGGAGGCATGGCGCAGGTCTGACCCCGGCGTTAAAACAAGATCGGAAAAGCATTATGAGCTATTCAATTATAGGATTCGGCAATATCGGCCAGGCATTGGCCAAGGCGTTTGCCCGCAACGGCATCGAAGTATCCGTTGCAACCACGCGCGACCCGGAACGCTTTGCATCCGCTGCGGCCGCGGTCGGTCCCACGATCATCCCCAAAAAATTGGCGGACGCCCTCAAGGCGGACATCATCTTTTTGGCGGTCCGTTTCGAGTCGCACCGAGAGGTCGCGAAGGTGCTGCCCAGTTGGCACGGGAAGACCATCGTCGATGTGACCAACGCCTACGGCGTGTCCCCTGAGGAACTGGGAGGACAACCCTCTTCCAAGGCCGTCGCGCAGGCCTTCACTGGCGCTAGACTGGTTAAGGGCTTCAACCATTTGGTCGCTGCCGTCCTTGCCCAAGATCCGGCCGTGCATGGTGGCAGGAGGGTCGTGTTCCTGGCGAGCGACGATGACGACGCCGCAGCGGAGATTGGTGCGCTCGCGGAAAAGCTCGGTTTCTCGCCGATCAAACTTGGCGGGCTGTCGGAAGGTGGGCTGCTGGTCCAGGCGCGCGGAAATAGCTGGGGTCATCTGATCTTCAAGGACTTGGTCAAGTTCGACGGATGAACACGGACGTGCCTACCGGCAGGGCCACGACGCACGGATCGGATCGAGCGCGATGCGATCCGTGCGAAATGGAGAAATTCCCATGAGTATCGAGAAGAACATCCAGACCGTGAAGGACTTCTTCGCCGCGATCGGCCGCGTCGACAGGGAGGCTCTGCTGGCGCTGGTCGCCGAAGACATCGAGTGGATCATCCCCGGCAAAGACTGGCCACTGGCCGGAACGCGCCACGGACACGCCGGGCTGGCGGATTTGCTTGAGACGGCATCCAAGTCGATAGAAACGTCCACGGAACCCCGGGAGTTCGTGGCGCAAGGAGACCGGGTCCTCGTCGTCGGCTTCGCTAGGGGAAAGATCAAAGCCACGAACAAGACGTTCGAGGACGACTGGATCTTCGCCATCACGGTCCGGGACGGCAGACTGACCAACATCCGGGAATACGTCGACACACAAGCACTGGCGCACGCCGCGCAGATGGGCGCGGCCGGGCCTGCATAGCGCCGGCCATCTTCGGCCATCAGGTCGGGTAGACGGTAGATCAGCCGAAAATCGCCCCATTGTACGCCGCCCGCTCGTCGAATGCCCACCCGTAAAGGAGATTCCGATGTATGACCAATCCAAGCTATCCGAGTTGATCCGGTTCGCACGTGTAGATGCGGGCTCCATCGTGATCGACGTTTACCCAGGCGACGGCGACCGCCTCTTCTCCGACATCGTCGGACCAGAGGGACGGGTCTACAGCTTCGTGCCGGCCGAAGTCGCCCACTTCAAGAACGATCCGGTTGGCCGCATCCAGACGCTCTCGAAGGAGCTGGGCCGAGAGAACGTCGAAGCCGTCTCAGCGGACCTCGTGGCGATGCCGCAGGCCACGCAGCCAGCGGATGTCCTGTGGCTGCACCTGTTTTACCACGATCTCCACACCGCGCTGATCCAGAAGAAGGGCGCGACGGCGGCCGACTTCAATCGAGCCGTCCACGAGCGGCTGAAGCCCGGTGGATCCTACGTCATCGTAGACCACGCCGCCGCCGCTGGGTCGGGCACGAGCGACACCCAGTCGCTGCATCGGATCGACCCTGCCTCCGTCCGCGAGGAGGTGGAGGCAGCCGGCTTCGTACTGGACGCAGAAAGCACCATCCTCGCGAACAAGGATGATGCGCACTCGATCAAGGTGTTCGATCCCTCGATCAAAGGCGAGACCGATCGCTTCGCCTACCGATTTTTGAAGATCTGACACTGAGCTACTCGCCAACGATGAGGTCGGCTCTCGTACGGGAGGCGGCTTTGACAGGTGCGGCGACCGACGTCTTCGTCCGCTGTCCTTCGCGCCCGACGAGAGGGCAACGCCACCGCTTGGAGTAGCACTTTTCCCGCATGAGTTGCCAATGCCTCCAGCGGTTCTCCTTGTACAGACTTAGCGACGCGGTCAGGCTGTCGCTGAACCAGTAGATCGAGATGTCGGTAAGCAGCGAATCCATCGAGATGATGCTCTCGATGTCGCCCTTGCAATCGCTCCATGAACGAACCTTCTCGGCGATCCAGGCTGCCAATCCCAGCGGAGAATCGGTCAGCGCGAAGGACAGAGTCTGGGGCTTGGTCGCTTGCAGCGTAGCTTAAGCTCCTTCCAGTGCCGACCAGGAAGCTCCCTTGTCGAGGGACGCATGCTCCTCTGCCGTCGTGGGGGGCAACTCCACCCCCAAGGGTGGTCGGTAGCTCCCTGGAATATAATTCACGTGAATGCCGCAAACCTTATCCGGAAACAGTTTTGCCAGCCACATCGAAACCCCGGCGCCAATGTCACCACCTTGCGCGGCGAACCGATTGTAGCCGAGTTCCGCCATCAAGCTACGCCACATGATCGCGATTTCTTGGGAGTTTATGCCCGGCCGGGATGGCGCGTCCGAGAAGCCGTATCCAGGCAGGGAGGGGACCATCACGTGGAAAGCGTCGTTGGGGTCGCCGCCATATGCGCCGGGGATCCGCCAGCAAGGGGATGATCCGCTCCATTTCGATGAAAGATCCTGGCCAGCCCGTGCGTGAGGGTGAGCGGCAAGGGTGACGGACCATTGCCGGACTGGTGGACGAAATGGATGTTCGACCCGTTCACGGTCGCCATATGCTGGGAAAGGCGATTAAGCCGCGCTTCTTGCGCGCGCCGGTCGAAGCGGTGCAGCCAGTGATCTAAGAGGCGTCTCATGAAGGACAGGCTGCCACCTAACCTCCCGCAGCCGCATGTGTAGGTCCTCAATGGTCTTATCCGGAATATTAATCGCAAATTGACGAACGGTCATGCTCGTTACCCTGCTTTCGTGACGTGCCTATCCGAATCGAGAGCTGAAGAATGAAGGCTGTACCTGCAGGCCCGCCCCCCCGTGGGCGCTTGTCAGCGCGCCTTCAGTTGACGGGCCGCGGCGTCGGCGGTGTCCTGGGGTTGCGTATTGAAGGCGATCACCGCGTATGGCGCCGCTTTGTGAATGATATTCACTACCGTTTCGAACAGTGGCAGGCTCTTGGGCGGAAGCCTGAGGCCGCCACCGATCACCACGCAGTCGTAGGAAGCCTCGCCGAGCGCTTTTTCGAGCATGGCGTATCCGGCGGCATCGGGCGTGATCATGCACGTGTCGCATTGCCAGCCACGTTCCTCGATCTTGGCAACCCCGACGGCGATGCCGGCGTTGATCTTCTGGGCATCGAAGCCGGGCGGCAGAGACGGATCTGAAAAGTCGACGGTTTCGGGTTTCTGTCCGACGAACAGGATGTGAGTCATGGCGTTTCTCCATTCAGGTCGCGATTCAACAACGGCAGAGTGCGGTCAGTTGGCGCTGGCGTTCTCCCGTGCAAGCAACAGTCGCGGCGTATCCGTTAGGGGGCAATGCGGGCATCGGCCAAGCCAGTTCTATTCCGATGGACGACCGTTGTCTCCCGCATGGAGGGCTTTGCGCAGGGAGCGCAGTTCTGTTCGTTAGGCTAATGAGGCGTTTTTTGAAGGCCAGCGGAACGGTTTTCGGCGGCTTTATGGGGCATTTGCCGGGTCAGGCGGCCGATCCGCTGGATTACGGACACAAAGAGGTCGTAGCGCTCCACCAAGAAGATCGCCAAACCTAGTAGGCTATGACGGCTATTATGATCATAGGGCCTTCCATTAAGTGGCGTTGCTTGGTTGTCAAATATATAATCGCCTTTCTTCTTGGGAAACGTCTTGTCGACCTTCACTTGGCCCCTCACCAAGCAACGAAGTTAAGTCCCTATAGATTTCTGCGGACGAGCAAGCCGCCCAGCCGAGCTTGAAAATAGGCGGCGGGCTTCACAATGGCGATAGGAACGAACTACCCTTCCGACAATTTCTGATGGATGGCATTTTACTACTTCGATGTGGATGACAATGGCGTCGTGTATCATGTGGCGCTCTTTCTGGCGTTTGGGTTGGGGGTGCGCAACCCGTCCAGCCAAGGAAAATCTATCGAAAATGCTCAAGCCAAGCGAGCCTCTGTACGCATGCGATACCGCGGCCGGCACGAAGCCGGTCGCGGGTTTGATCTCGAGCGAATGCGATCAGAGCCGTTCAGCCCGGATCTTCAGGATCTGATACAGCATGTTTCGAATGCGCTGCCAAACTGTTAGCCGCTTGATCATGCCTTCGTCTCCTGATCTTCGCCGATGCGCCGGCTGCCACTCAGATGATCTGCGCCGCAAGTGCCACGCCGACCAACGACGTGCCGACCCCTGCCGTGCGGATGGCTCCGGGCCAGCGCCGAAGCGTCATGGCCGCCAACGCACCGGTCGTGTGAAGAGCCGATGTAGCGACCACGAAGCCAACCGCGTAGGCGATGCCGCTCGCTGTCTCGGGAATTTCGAGGCCGTGGGCATTGCCGTGGAAGAGCCCGAAGAGGACAGTCAGCGACGCGGCGATGGCAAGAGGCAATGGTCTGGCGAGCGCCATCATGGCGCCTAACACCACCAGCGACACAGCGATGCCGGACTCAAGCGACGGTAGACCGATTCCGGCGATGCCGAGCAGGGCGCCAGCGATCATCGCGAGGACAAAGCACGACGGCACCACGAAGATGCCTCTGCCGCCGGTCCGGGCGGCGATGGTGCCGACAGCCATCATTGCAAGCAGGTGGTCGATGCCGGCCAGCGGGTGTTGCAGGCCGCTCACGAAGCCGTGGACATTGAAGCCGCCGCTGTGGGCGTAGGCCAATGACGGCATGAGGACCGCGGCGGCGGTCAGGGCAAGCCTGGAGAAGGCTGCCGGGGCGGGCCTGCTGAGAATCGAAAGCGTTGTTTTCATCGTTCTGGACCTGCTTGAAAGGGGTATGATCGGTTCGAAGCCAGGGCTCATTGTCCGGACCCCGGTATCGCGAACTGCACGGCCCCGGACCTGTCGGCCAAAAGTCGCGCCTCGCCGAAGTCGAGCGGCCTTTGCTCGGTCCCGTCATGGTAGACGAAAGCGAGGCGCCGCCTGTGCGACGTCAGTTTCGCGGGCAGCGGGTGATAGGTCACGCCGCCGCCGCCGATCAGCGGCATGACGGCGCCGACATCGACCATGTCCTGCGTCTCGACACGCAGCAAATGCAGCCGCAAGCCGTCGGAGGTTTCGCCGACGAACGGAATTCCGGCCAGCCGCAGGAAACTGGAGGTGTCGGGCGCCCGAGCAAAGCCTTCGAGGAAGGCGATTTCGACGAGATCGAGATCCGTCGCCCGCGGGTCGGCAGGTTCGTGTGCATGGTCGTGCGGCAAATGCGGCGTCTGCCATTGCAGCGGCTTGCCTGCCGGTCCGTTGTGACCGACAGGGTGCGGATGATGGTGGTGACCATTCGGCCCGTGATGGTCGGCGTGGTCATGGCCATGGTGATGATGATCATCGTGCATGGTCAAAAGCTCGTCGGCTTGTCGATGATGGATTTGTGCTTGCCGAGCGTGCCGTGGGCGACCATCGAGCCGAGGGCCTCGACGACAACCCGCACGCCGAACAGCGCGGTGATGTCCGATGTGTCGTAAGGCGGCGACACTTCGACCACTTCCAGCCCGCAAATGCCGGGCGCCGTGACCAGCCCGAGCAGCTTCAGCGCCTCGCGCGGCAGGAAACCGCCGGGCTCCGGCCAGCCGGTGCCGGGCACGAACCCGCAGTCGACGCTGTCAACATCGAAGGAGACGTAGACGGCGTCGGCATCCTTCCACGCGAGCTCGAGCGCGATCTCCGCCGTCTTCTCCAGCCCCATCTGTTCGATGTCGGAAATCGTCAGCACGTTGGTGCCGCGCTTCCTCGCCTCGGCAACGCCGTAACGGGGCACCTGCCAGCCGCCGATGCCGAGCTGCACCAGATTGGTGGCCGAGACGTTCGGCAGGTTGGTCGCCCAGTACCAGGGCGTGGTGTGCATGCGTTCGTCGAGATCCTTTTCCTGGATATCGATGTGGCGGTCGAAATGGATGATGCCGATGCGCTTCGAGGTCACGTCGGCAATGCCGCGCACGCAGGGGAATCCGATCGAATGGTCGCCGCCCAGCATGATCGGCAGCGCGCCCGAGGAAGCGACGTGGCTGACGCCCTTGGTGATCTGGTCGAAGCTCTTTTCGAGATTGGCCGGGATGGTGAAAACGTCGCCGGCGTCGCACAACGTCATCTGCTCGCGCAGGTCGACACCGAGCTCGTAATTGTAAGGCGTGTAGAGCGCCGAAATGCGGCGGATGCCTTGCGGCCCGAAACGGGTTCCGGGACGGTAGGTGGTGCCGCTGTCGAAAGGAATGCCCATGACGGCCGCGTCATACCTGCCGACATCACGGACGTTCTCGACATAGGGCGCCTTGAGAAAGGTGTTGATGCCGGCGAAATGCGGCAGCTCGCCGCGTGCGAATGTGGGGATCGACCTGTCGATGATCGAATCCGATCCCGGCAGGCCCATGTCCAGCGCCCATTTCTGTTCCTTGCGCCAGCCGTCCTCGGGCAGCTTTCCCTCCGCTTCGATCGACTTCCAGCCCTGCATGTCACGGATCTCGAAGTTCGGATGGTGGAAGCGCTGGCGTGGTTGGCGGTCGAATAGGCCGGCGCGGCGATGCCGGCGTTCTGGACTGTCTCTGTGCATGAAAAACCTCCGTTACGACGCCGTCGTCGCGATTGCGCTATCCGGTCGGGTCGTCCCGACCATCGCGGCCACTTTGGCCACGTCTCTTTGGGAAGTCCGGTCTTTGCGGTCGAGCTTCAGATCGTAAGTGATCGTCGCGCCATAGGCGGACGGGAACTGCGGGTCGTGGCGCACCTTGTCGAAGACAAGCACGCGGGTGCCGAGCTTGAAGGCCTCGCCGATATCGTGGGTGACCATGACGACGGTCATGCCATGCTTGGTCCAGAGCTCGGTCAGCAGCTCATGCATCTCGACACGAATGCCGGGATCGAGCGCGCCGAACGGCTCGTCGAGAAGCAGGATCTGCGGCCGGCCGAGCAAGGTCTGCGCGATCGCCAGCCGCTGCTGCATGCCGCCCGAGAGCGAAGCCGGATAGAGGTCGCGCGCATGGGCGAGGCCGACGCGTTCCAGCATGGTTTCGGCCTCTTGCCTGGCGCCTTTGCGCCTGGCGCCGAAGACGCGGCCAAACGGCCCGCCCGAACGGAAGTCCTCGACCAGCAGCAGGTTCTGGAGGGCTGTCAGATGCGGAAACACCGAATAGCGCTGGAAGACGATGCCGCGCTGCGGCGTCGGCTCGGGCACGATCGGTCGGTCGCCGACGACAACCAAACCGCCGCTCTGCTGTTCCTGGCCGAGCAGGATGCGTAGAAAGGTTGATTTTCCGCAGCCGCTGGCGCCGACCAGCGACAGGAATTCGCCGGACTCGGCGTGGACATTGACGCGCTCCAACACGCGGGCATCGCCGTAACTCTTCTCCAACCCATGGACGACGATGCGGCTCATTTGTTCTGTACCTGATGAGCCCAGGGGGAGATGACGTGCGAAAGCCGCACCAGCAGCCAATCGGTGGACACGGCAAGCAGCGTGATCCAGGCGACGTAAGGTAGGATGACGTCCATCGACAAATAGCGGCGAACGAGAAAGATGCGGTAGCCCAGCCCCTCGGTCGAGGCGATGGCTTCTGCCGCGATCAGGAACAGCCACGCCGGTCCGAGTGCCAGCCGCACGCAGGTGATGAGGCGCGGCATGACCTGTGGCAGCACCAGTCGCAAAACCATGGTCCAGCTGTCTCCCCCGAGCGTCTGCGCCTTGGCGATGAGTTCGGGCGGCAATTCCATCACCCGGTTGGCGATGTCGCGCACCATGACCGGTGCGACACCGACGGCGATCAAGGTGATCTTGGCCGTTTCGCCGAGACCGAGCGCGATAAACAGGATCGGCAGCAGCGCCAATGGCGGGATGACGCAGACGACGGTAACAAAGGGCAGGAGAAAAGCCCTGACGCGCGGGATGAAGCCGATGGCGACGCCGAGGCAAAGTGCTGCGAGCGTCGCTACGCCGACGCCCGCAAACAGCCTGATCAGACTGGCAAAAGTGTCGGCCCATAGAATCAGGTCGCCGGAACGCTTGTCCGGCACCGTCGCCAGATCGAAAAAGGCCGACCACATCTGTGCCGGGGAGGGCAGCAGCTTGTCGCTGGGATTGACCGCCAGTCTGTGCGCCGAAGCGAAGAGATAGGCCATCGCCACGGCGGCAAAGGGTAGGGCCCCCAGCAGCAAGCCTCCGCCTCGCGAGACCGTCGCGTTGATCAGGCGAAGTCGCACCCTTGGCCTGCGCGGAGGCGGGCGCGCGACTGCAGCCCCCGCCTCGGGCACAGCATTCATGGCGCCGGTTCCTCTGGCCAGCATGTCACGCCGTGCCCTACAGCGTTCCAGCGGCTGCCTCAGCCATATAGGCCGGATCGAAACGCAGTTTGACGTTCTTGGCATCGCCCAGGGTTGAGCCGTCGGGAAAACTCATGCCGATCACGTCGACGCTCGGCGCTTTGGTGCCCAGGATGCCGTGGCTGAACAGGAAATTGCGCACCAGGTCCATGGTCTTCGGCAGTTCGGCGCCGTTGGTGAATGCGACCGCCTTGGCCGGCTCGAAGAACATCGCGGTCGATGCAAGCTGCGCATCGAACCCGGCAAGATCCGTACCCGATGCCTTGGCCATCTCTTCCTTGGCCGCCTTGCCTTCGGGCGAGCCCGAGGTCATCAGCGCCATCGCTTCGTACCAGGCGCCGACAAGCGCCTTGCCCAAGGCCGGATTGTCCTTCAGCATCGCGGTGTTGACGACCATCATGTCAATGATCTCGCCGGGGATCTGGGTCGAATCGAACACCTTGTGGGCGCCCGGCATGGCGGCGATTTCCGAGACCAGCGGATTCCAGGTGACGACCGAGGTGACGTCGCTGGTGCCGTAGGCGGCGACCATGTCGGCATCGGACGTGTTGACCACAGTGATGTCCTTCTCGGCCAGCCCGACCGTGTCCAGCGCGCGCGCCAGCAGGTAGTGCGAGACCGAGAGCTCGACGAGATTGACCTTCTGACCGGCGATGTCCTTGAGCGCAGCCTTGTCCTTGAGGATGACGGCGTCGTTGCCGTTGGAGAAGTCGCCGACGATCAGCGCGGTCGTATCGACGCCGCCGCCGGCCGGGATCGACAGCGCGTCCATATTGGTCATCGCGCAGCCGTCAAAGCCGCCGGCCGTGTACTGGTTGATGCTTTCGACATAATCGTTGATGCGGGTGATCTCGACATTGATGCCGTATTTGTCGGCCCATTTTTTCATGATGCCGCTGTCGGAGAGATAGCCCCACGGCATCCAGCCGACATAGATCGACCAGCATATCTTGAAGTCTTTCTTTGGCTTCGCTTGCGCGGCTGAGATGAAGGGAAGGCTGAATGACGCGGCTAAGATGATTGCGGCCACTTTGCGAAGCATTGCGCACCCCTGTTTGCGTTCCAGATTGCGTCCGGACGTCTGTTGGGGGTTCACGGAGCGCGCATCCGGGAGAGGTTCGCGCCAGCAAACCCGTGCAGGGTTCTCCCGGGATTTTGGCCCGCCGTGTTCCGCCGGATGCCTCAATGCATCCCTGGCGGTCGCGTCTCTTGGACCAGCGCCGTGATCGACACGGCCGGAACCCTAGACGCTCTGCACATCAGCAACGAAGCAAGGGGCGTGCCAGTCCAGCGATACCGCTCTGAGGCGGTTTTCTCCCGGATTTGAAGGCAATCGCGTCATGCTGATGCCGCAAAAATCATCGCAACGCTGACGGATTAGGCAGTATTTGGCGGCGACCATTCGCAGAACAATGGCGGAAAATATATGCACACCGGATCGGCAAGGTGATCAAAGCCTAGCACTTTGCTCATTTGCCCAGATTCGGTCGCGCTACGCTTGGCATGGGCCACCATATCAATGGCTACGGTGAGCGCATCATATTTTGACATAAAGATATGTTTATGTCACAGATGTGATCTTGGAAGGCGAGGCTCACTGTGGTGCATTCTGAATCACCCTTGAATTCCCTTTTCGGGCCCATTGTCGCCAAGGCAGATGGATCGGAGATCCGTTCTGCCTTGGAATCGGCCGCGCGCGAACGAATCCTCATTCTCGACGGCGCCATGGGCACGCAGATCCAGGGGCTTGGCTTCAACGAGGAACAGTTCCGCGGCGACAAGTTCGTCGGCTGCGCCTGCCACCAGCAGGGCAACAACGACCTGCTGATCCTGACGCAGCCGAAAGCGATCGAGGAAATCCACTATCAGTATGCGATTGCTGGCGCGGACATCATCGAGACCAACACCTTCTCCTCCACGTCGATCGCCCAGGCTGACTACGCCATGGAAGACGCGGTCTATGACCTGAACCGGGATGGCGCCCGTCTGGTGCGGCGAGCCTGCATCCGCGCCCAACAGGAGGACGGCAAGCGCCGCTTCGTTGCCGGCGCGCTGGGACCGACCAACCGAACCGCCTCGATGTCGCCGGACGTCAACAACCCCGGTTGTCGCGCCGTCAGCTTCGATGATCTGCGCATCGCCTATGGCGAGCAATTGCGCGGCCTGATCGACGGCGGCGCCGACATCATCCTGATCGAGACGATCTTCGACACGCTGAACGCCAAAGCGGCGATCTTCGCCTGCAACGAGATCTTCCTCGACAAGGGCGTGCATCTTCCAGTCATGATCTCAGGCACGATCACCGACCTGTCGGGCCGCACGCTGTCGGGCCAGACACCGACGGCCTTCTGGCATTCGATCCGCCACGCCAGTCCGTTCACGGTCGGGCTCAACTGCGCGCTCGGCGCCAACGCCATGCGCGCACATCTCGCCGAGATTTCCGGCGTCGCCGACACCTTCGTCTGCGCCTATCCCAATGCCGGCCTGCCCAACGAATTCGGTCGCTACGACGAGAGCCCGGAGTTCATGGCGGCGCAAATCGAAGGGTTTGCGCGCGAAGGGTTGGTCAACGTCGTCGGTGGCTGCTGTGGCTCGACGCCGGACCACATCCGCGCCATCGCCGAGGCGGTGAAGAAATATCCGCCGCGCACCATCCCCGACATCGAGCGCAAGATGCGCCTGTCCGGGCTGGAGCCATTTACGCTGACCGACGAGATCCCCTTCGTCAATGTCGGCGAGCGCACCAATGTCACGGGATCGGCCAGGTTCCGCAAGCTGATCACCGCCGGCGACTACGCCGCCGCCCTCGACATTGCGCGCGATCAGGTCGCCAACGGCGCGCAGATCATCGACATCAATATGGACGAAGGCCTGATCGACTCGAAGAAGGCGATGGTCGAGTATCTCAACCTGATCGCCGCAGAGCCGGACATCGCACGCGTGCCGGTCATGATCGACAGCTCGAAATGGGAGATCATCGAGGCCGGCCTGAAATGCGTGCAGGGCAAGCCACTGGTCAATTCCATCTCGATGAAGGAAGGGGAGGAGCCTTTTCTCCACCATGCTAAACTCGTCCACGCATATGGCGCGGCAGTCGTCGTCATGGCATTCGACGAGGAAGGCCAAGCGGACACGCAGGCGCGCAAGGTCGCGATCTGTGCCCGCGCCTACGAGCTCCTGACCGAGCAGGCCGGCTTCCCGCCGGAAGACATCGTCTTCGACCCCAACATCTTCGCCATCGCCACCGGCATCGATGAGCACAACAATTACGGCCTCGACTTCATCGAGGCGACGCGGGAAATCATCCGGACCTTGCCGCACGTCCACATTTCGGGCGGCGTGTCGAACCTGTCCTTCTCGTTCCGCGGCAACGAGCCGGTGCGCGAGGCCATGCATGCCGTGTTCCTCTACCACGCCATCCAGGCCGGCATGGACATGGGCATCGTCAATGCCGGACAACTCGCCGTTTATGAATCCATTGATCCGGAACTGCGCGAAGCCTGCGAGGACGTTGTCAACAATCGTCAGCCGGCCGGCGGCAGCGCCACCGAGCGGATGCTGGAACTGGCCGAGCGCTTCAAGGGAACCGCCGGCAAGGAGGCCAAGGAGCGCGATCTCAAATGGCGCGAATGGCCGGTGGAGCAGCGCATTTCGCATGCACTGGTCAACGGCATCACTGAGTTCATCGACGCCGACACCAACGAGGCACGGCTTGCCGCCGAGCGGCCGCTGCATGTCATCGAGGGCCCGCTGATGGCCGGCATGAACGTCGTCGGCGACCTGTTCGGCGCCGGAAAGATGTTCCTGCCGCAGGTGGTCAAATCCGCGCGCGTGATGAAACAGGCGGTTGCCGGGCTGCTGCCGCACATGGAAGCCGAGAAACTGGCCAACGCCGCCAACGGCATCGACACCGGCGAACGCAAGACGGCCGGAAAGATCCTGATGGCAACGGTGAAGGGCGACGTCCACGACATCGGCAAGAACATTGTCGGCGTCGTTCTCGCCTGCAACAATTACGAGATCATCGATCTCGGCGTCATGGTGCCGGCGGCAAAGATCCTGCAGACGGCGCGCGAGCAAAACGTCGATATCATCGGCCTGTCCGGCCTGATCACCCCGTCGCTGGATGAGATGGCGCATGTCGCCTCGGAGATGGAGCGCGAAGGCTTCGACATTCCGCTGCTGATCGGCGGGGCGACGACCAGCCGCGTGCACACGGCGGTCAAGATCCATCCGCGCTATGAGCGCGGTCAGGCATTCTATGTCACCGACGCCAGCCGCGCCGTCGGCGTTGTCTCGTCATTGCTGTCCAACGACACCAAGGGCGGCTTTGTCGACACGGTACGCGCCGAATACAGGAAGGTGGCCGACGCGCATGCGCGCAGCGAAGCCGACAAACTGCGCTTGACGCTCGCCAGGGCACGGGCAAACGCCCACAAGATCGACTGGTCCGGCTATGTGCCGCAACAACCCTCCTTCCTCGGGCTGAAGATCTTCGAGACGTGGGACCTCGCCGAACTCGCCGGCTACATCGACTGGACGCCGTTCTTCCAGACCTGGGAGATGAAGGGCCGCTATCCGAAGATTCTCGACGATGAGGCGCAGGGGCCGGCGGCGCGGCAATTGTTTGAAGACGCGCAGGCGATGCTGAAGAAGATCATCGCGGAGAGATGGTTCGCGCCGAAAGGCGTGATCGGCTTCTGGCCGGCCAACGCCGTCGGCGACGACATCAGGCTATTCACAGACGACACGCGTTCGGAGGAGCTGGCGACCTTCTTCACGCTGCGCCAGCAACTGACCAAGCGCGACGGCAAGGCCAATTTGGCCCTGTCGGATTTCGTCGCGCCGCTCGAAAGCGGCAAGGCCGATTATCTCGGCGGCTTCATCGTCACCGCCGGCATCGAGGAAGTGGCGATCGCCGAGCGCTTCGAGCGGGCCAATGACGACTATTCCTCGATCATGGTCAAGGCGCTCGCCGACCGCTTCGCCGAAGCCTTCGCCGAAAGGCTGCACGAGTGCGTGCGCAAAAAGTTGTGGGGCTACGCGCCGGACGAGAGCCTGACGCCCGAGGATCTGATCGGCGAACCCTATCGCGGCATCAGGCCAGCGCCTGGCTATCCGGCGCAGCCCGACCATACCGAGAAGGCGACGCTGTTCAGACTGCTGGACGCGGAAAAGGCGGCAGGCGTCGCTTTGACCGAGAGCTACGCCATGTGGCCGGGCTCGTCAGTCTCGGGGCTCTATCTGTCCCATCCCGAGAGCTATTATTTCGGGGTGGCCAAGGTCGAGCGCGATCAGGTGGAGGACTATGCACGACGCAAAGACATGCCAATTGCGGAGGTCGAGCGCTGGCTTGGGCCGATCCTGAATTACATACCAATGCCGTCCTCGGAAGCCGCTGAATAGATTGTCGGCGAACCTGCTTCCAAGTTGATTTCGCTGATGGCGCGATCAGTATGCGCTTGGGGTGCATTCATTGTGATGGCTCGTGACAATCCCGAATGATCACGAGTAAATTTCCATGATGATTGATGATACCGCTGGTGATCGATTTACGTGCAGATATCGATGATCTCTCGCCGTAATAAGCACGGGCGAACAGCGTCACCAGAGGACAAGCATATAGGGCCGGCCGGGCGCGAAAAGGTCCTCGGTCTCAAAGACGACCGAACTCGTTAAGCAGCTCTTCGAGCGTTTTCCCTTGGACGACCCGTTCGCGGGTCTTCTGTTCGCGCGCTGCCTGTTCGCGCGCGAGCTCCACGACCGTTTCGGCGCTGGCTATCGGCACAACAGTTACGCCGATTGTGTCGGCGACCACGAAATCGCCGGGACTGACACGGACCCCGCCGCATTGAATTGGCACGTTGACCGAGAGCTCATCCTTTCGGCCTGAATACATTGTGTGCGTGCCTCGCGCCGTGATGGCGCGGGTCCAGATCGGCCAGCCGATCGCCTCAAGCTCGTCGATGTCGCGGCCGGAGCCATCGATGATCATGCCGCGAATGCCACGGTTTCTGGCGAGCCCGCCCATCAACCCGCCGCACACCGAAGTCTGCCGGTCGCCGCCCGCGTCGACGACGATGATGTCACCGTCTCTGCCCATCTCGATTGCCCTGAGCGGGTCAACGAGGTCTCCCGGAGAGAGCTGGACCGTGAGAGCATGGCCGACGATTTTCGCCTGAAACGGCGGCTTGATCTCCGAATCCATCACGCCCTGACGGTATTGCGCGTCGGCAAAGACACATGAGGCGCTATAGCATTTGGCGACCTCATCGAACTTCGCAAGCAGCACCGGCTGCCGCTCGAAATCGTTGAAAACCTTGAGCATCGCATGACCTCCCTTACCTCCGAGCCGGCGTTCGCGTCAGCTCTACTGCGTTAACCGGGTTGAACGGCATGCCGCCGGTCAGCACGCGCGCGACTTCAGACGCGGCGGTTTCGCGGGCAACCCGGATCGACTCTTCGGAATAGTACGCCGTGTGGGGCGTCACGATGACGTTGGCAAGCGAGAACAGGGGATTGCCGCTTGGGTTCCAGTTGGCGAGCTTGGCCGGCTCCTCTTCAGGATCATCCAGGCCGGCGCCGGCGATGCGGCCTTCGATCAGCGCCCGATAAAGCGCGCGGTTGTTAATGGTTGGACCGCGGCCGGTATTGACGATAATTGCCCCCTTCTTCATCTGGCGGAATTCCGCCGCGCCCAGGAAATGCCGGGTCTCGGGGGTTATCGGCACCTGCATCATCAGATAGTCGGAGTTTTGGAGAATCTCTGCCTTGCCGACGCGGCGCGCGCCTTTCGCCTCGGCGACGCCCTTCTCGATGTAAGGATCGTATACCAGGATATCGACGCCGAAGCCTTTGGCGCGCTCGGCAATCGCCTGGCCGATCTTGCCGAAGGAGACAATGCCCATCGTACGTCCCTTCAACCGATGGATCGGTTGCCCGGTCTGCCAACGCCAGATCCCTTCATGGGTCGCGGCGTTGTATTGGAAAAGCTTGCGGGCGAGCGCGAGCCACAGCCCGATCGCATGGTCGGCAACCTCGTCGGTGCAATAGTCGCGGACATTGGTGACAAGAATGCCCTTGGCGGTCGCCGCGTCGACATCGACGATGTCGACACCGATGCCGTAGCGGGCGATCACCCGGCAGCGTTGCATGCGTTCGATGGTCTTCGCGCCGATGCGGGCATACTGGTTCATCATCGCGTCGCAGTCGATCGCCTCGGCAGCCAGTTCCTCCTCCGACTTGGCCTGGAGCCCTACGACGCGCGCCCCGACTGCCTCCAGCACGGCCCGTTCGATATCCAGATTGCCGTAGTCGTAGTCAGTGATGACGACCTTGGGGTGTTCCGCCATGCCGCGTCTCTCCTGCGCTTCAGACGTAGGCGCCGGCCGAATAAGTGAGCTCATAGGAGTGACTGTAGAGCTCGATGATATTGCCGAAGGGATCCTCGCAATAGACCATGCGGTAAGGCTTTTCGCCCGGATAGTAGTAGCGGACCTGGCTCATCCGCCGGCGGCCGCCGAGGGCCTCGATGCGCTTGACGCGCTCTTCGAGATGCTGGTCCTGCAGGCAGATGTGGAAGATGCCCGGACGCCAATATTCGAAGGGCCGCTCCTCCGGACGGGTTTTGGGGAACTCGAAGAGCTCGATGCCGATGCCGTCGCCGGTCGAGAGGTGGGCGATCCGGAAACTTCCCCAGCCGGCTCCGAAGACGTCGTCGCACATCTGGCCGATGGCGCTGTCGTCTTGGGAGACCTTGGTCGGCCCCATGATCACATAACAGTCGAAGGCCATCGAATAGAATTCAACGGCTCTTTCGAGGTCAGGGACCGTAATGCCGATGTGGGAGAAGGTTATGGCAGTCATTGATCTACCTTTCCTTTTTGTCCTGGCGAGGTGAGCGCGCCGACGATGAAGGCGAGTGCGCGGCCGATCTCGGCGCGCCACATGTCTACACCGACCGCGGTCACGATGATCGCGCCGATGATGACGTTCTGGGCTGAAGCCGGCACGGCGTTGAGGTTGAGCGCGTTCTGGACGATGACGATGGTGAGTGCGCCGATCACAGTGCTCACGATCTCGCCCCGACCGCCGGCGAGACTTGCGCCGCCGATCACTGCGGCGGCGATCGCCGAGAGCTCCATCCCAACGCCATAATTGGGCGAGCCGGAATTGAGCCGTGCGGCCATAAGCACGGCGCCGACCCCCGCCATCGCGCCGGCAATGACGAAGGCAAGGAAGCGCGTCCGGGCGACATTGAGCCCGGAGAGCGCCGCCGCTTGCGGGTTACCGCCAACCGCGTAGTTCGTGCGGCCGAAGGCGGTGTAGCGCATGACGAAGAAGGCGAATGCGTAGAGACTGACGACGTAGAAGAGCGGTAGTGGCACTCCGAGAAGCGAGCCGTAGAAGATCGGCTCGAGCATCGGGTGCACGGAGAATACCGGCGAGCCGTTGTTGAGCATGAAGGCGGTGCCGCGGAACGCCGAGAGCGCCGCGAGCGTGGTGATGAACGACGGGATACGAAGGTAGGCGGTGAGGACGCCGTTCACGGCGCCAAGGAGCACGCCGATTAGAAGCACGAGCAAAATCGCCAACGGGAGCGGCACGCCCCCGAATTTGATCGCCATGGCGAAAACCATAGTCATCAATGCGATGGCCGAACCGGGGGAAAGGTCAATGCCGCCGGTGATGATCACGATGGTCGAGCCGATCGCAACGATCGCAACGATGCTCACCTGCAGAATGAGGTTGGACAGATTGCCGACATCGAGAAAGCGGTTGGTGGTGAGCGCGACGAAGACAGCCACCAGGAGAAGGGCAGCAAGCGGACCGACGATCTGGTTGCTCACCAACCGCTTCATGCGGCAAGTTCCTCTTGGTCAGCGGAGGCCTTGACCAGGTCGGCCTTGTCGAGGCTCCTGGCATCGCGGATTGCGACTATCCTTCCGCGGCTTACAATGCCGATCCGGTCGCTCATCGCGAGCAGCTCGTCATAGTCGGAGCTGATCAGGATGACGCCCTTGCCGGCGGCTGTAAGCTCGTTGATAAGCTGATAGACGGCGATCTTGGCCCCGACATCGATACCCTGGGTCGGCTCGTCGAGAACGAAAAGCTCAGCCTGCGCGAACAGCCACCGGGCAATCACGATCTTCTGCTGGTTGCCGCCGGAAAGCTCGCCGACCAGCGCCGTCCCGGCAGTCGGCGTGATTCTGAGGCTCCGAATCAGGCCTTGGGCAAGGCGTCGTTCGCGGGCGTGGTCGAGCATGGCTCTGTGCGTGAACCGGCCGAGCCCGGCGATCGAGATGTTCTCGAGCCCGCTGAAATTGAAGAAGAGCCCGTCGGATTTTCGATTCTCCGGCACGAGCGCGATCCCGGCGGCGATCGCGTCGCGCGAGGACAGAAGCTTGAGCGATTTGCCGCGGAGCCGGATTTCGCCTTGCCGAAGCACATCGACCCCGAACAGGGCGCGGGCGATTTCGGTGCGGCCGGAGCCGAGCACGCCGCCAAGGCCGAAGACCTCGCCGCGGCCAACCGTAAAGCTAGCGCCGGCGACGCGGTTGCTCGTGTGGATGGAGCGCACGTCGAGGAGGGCGTCACCCGTGGCATTCGCCGCCTTGGGAAAGTGTTCGTCGACGCGGCCGACCATCTTACGGACAATGGCCCTGATCTCGACCGGCGTTTCCGCTGCGTTGGATACCACGCGCCCATCCTTGAGGATCGTTGCTTCGTCGACGAGTTCAACGACCTCGTCTAGGCGATGCGAGATGTAGAGGATGATCCTGCCATCGTCCCTGAGGCGCAGGAGAAGGCGATGGAGCTCGGCGATCTCGTCGGGGCCGAGGGCGGTGGTCGGCTCGTCGAGAATGATCATCGAGGCGTTGGCCGCGATCGCCTTGGCGATCTCCACGAGTTGCTGGCCGGCGGTTGAGAGTTCGCCCACGATCGCGTCCGGGTCGATCGCGACGTGGATGCGGCCAAGCACGCGCCGGGCTCCTTCGCGCATTGCCGGCCAGTCTATGCGCCATCGGTTTCGCGGAAGCCGGCCGAGATAGATGTTCTCCGCGACCGATAGCGTTTGGACGAGCGAGAACTCCTGAAAGACCGTGGCGATCCCTGCGCGCCGCGCGGCGATCGGGTCGGAAAGCACGACCGGCCGGCCCGCACACAGGATCTCGCCCGAATCGGGCTGATGCACCCCGCACAGCACCTTGACAAGTGTGGACTTACCGCAGCCATTCTCGCCGAGCAGGCCGTGAATCCGCCCGGCAACGAGGCTGAGCGACACGGAATCGTTCGCCACAACGCCGGGGAAACGCTTGGTCACGTTCCTCAGCTCCCAGACGGGAACGCTCTCTTCCATGGCTCTCCACGCGATCCTTGCTTCGCCCGACCGGGTTGTCCGGCCGAGCGAGGGAGGTGCTGCTTAAGGAACATGAGTTCGTCTCAATACTGCATCGACGGCTTCGGATAGAGCTTGTCGGGCGCCTGCAGAACCGGCAGTACATTGGCCTTGTCGACAATCGTTGTCGGTGTTTCGACAAAGCCTCCTGCGAAATTGCCGTCGAGCACGTCGATCGCGACCTGCAACGCAATCTGGCCCATGACGAATGGTGTCGTATTGACAGTCGCGGTGACCGTGCCTTTGCTGATCTCCTCGAGAGCGGCGGTGTCGCCATCATTGCCAAGCAGGATCAAATCGTTTCGACCGAGCGACTTAGCGGCGAGTTGGGCACCCATGATCATGTAGTCGTTCGCGGCAAAGATGACGTTAACATCCGGATGACCCTGGAGCAGGTCCATGCCGGCGGTGTTGCCGCCCTCAACATTCCAGCCGCCGGGAATGCTCGCAACAATATCCACATTCGGCTTGCCCTTGACGGCGTCGAGGAAGCCGCCGACGCGCTCTGTCGAATGATAGCCGGGCTGGCCTTCGATGACCGCGGCTTTGACCGATTTATCACCGAGCCTCTCAAGGAGGTATTCGCCGATCTTATGCGTGCCTTTGCGTTGCGAATAGCCGACCACAGCATGGACCGGGGTCGGAAAGTTGGCGATGTCGGAGTTGACGATGACGACGGAGATGCCTTTGTCGACGGCTTGCTTGACGAGCGGAGCGGCGGCCGCCTCGTCATGGGTCGACAGGACGATGGCGTCGACGCCCTGGGTGATCACGTCCTGGATCATGCCCATCTGGCCGTTGATGTCGGCGCCGCTTTGCGGGGCGAGCATGAAGGTCTCAACATTGCCCTTCTCGGCCGCTGCGGCTTTGAGGCCCTCACCGATGGCGATGTAGTAGTTGAACTCGGTCGCCGGCGGCATGTAGGCGATGCGGAACTTGTCCTTGCCGGCGCCCTTGGTGATCGGCGCCTGTGCGCCCGGTTGAAGCGGTTGTGGTGCGGCGTAGTCGATGGCGAGGGCAATACCGGTCGCCGTGAGTACTACGACCGCGCTTGTCGCTGCTATCGCGATCAACGATCGAAAGCTGAAGCTCATGTCTTTCCTCCCTTGGACGCTTGACGGGTTCTATCCGGCGAACGGCGCGTCCACGAGGCCGCGCACGCCGGGTTTGAAAGCGAAGAGAGAGCCGGCCGTCGGCTCGGCGGCGATCTGCTCCCGCGTCGCCTCCAGTCGCGATGTGGTGATGTAGAGAGTCTCGAGTTCAGGCCCGCCGAAAGCGCAGCAGGTCGGCTTCAACACCGGCACCTCGACCACCCGGTCGATGCTCCCGTCGGGTAGGATGCGGACGACTCGCCGGCCTTCCCATTCGGCATTCCACACGGCGCCTTCAGCGTCGACGCACGAGCCGTCCGGAATGCCCGGCTCTCCCTTGAAATCGTTGAGGACTTGTCGGTTGCCTGGAACCCCGGTGCCCGGATCGTAGTCGTAGACCCAGATGGTTCCGACGGAGGTGTCGGCGAAATACATGCGGCGCCCGTCGGGCGAGAAACAGGTCGAGTTGGCGCAGCCAACGCCGGTAATGATCGTCGTTACCGATTCGTCGGGATCGATCCGCAACACGGTCGATTTTTCCGGTCCGGAACCCTCGTTCATTCCGCCAGCGATGAATCGGCCCTGGCGATCCGTGCGGCCGTCATTGAGGCGCGTCGCCAGTTTGTCGGGCTCGAAGCGATGGATCGTCGCGAGTTCGCCGGTGCCGGGGTCGAAGAACGCCACCTCCTTTGCGAGGGCGAGAATGAAACCGCCTTTATCGCGGGGCGCGAAGCAGCAGACGCGGTCCGCCATGGCGATTGAACCCGAAGTACCTGATGAGGGTTCGAGCCACCACAGACGCTTCCCGTGGATGTCCGTCCACCAGACCCGGCGGTCATGGTGGTTCCACAGAATTCCCTCGCCGTGCAGGTTACGGCAGTCGAGCGCGAGCTCGGCTCTGTCCATGTCTCCTCCCCGGAGCACGTACCTTGGCTTCGTAACGGGCCGTCAGCGAAGCCGCTTCTTGTTGCCGAACTTTCTGGTGTCTGGTATATCACCTTGCAGATGGCAGGCAATACCAAAATCAGCGGCCGGCTTCCCGTCGCCAGGATCAAGCGACCCAAATCGCTTGCGGAAACCGTGCTCCACCAGCTCCGCGAGTCGATCGTCCACGGTGACCTCGCGTTGGGTCAGCCTCTCTCTGAGCGTCAGCTCGCCGACGATCTCGGCGTGTCGAAGACTCCCGTCAGAGAGGCGCTCGCCCAGCTCCGCGCCGAGGGCCTAGTGCTGATCTATCCGCAGCGCGGCGCCTTCGTCTTCACGCTGAGCGCTCGCGAGGTTCATCAGATCTGTGAATTCCGGAGTGCGGTAGAAACGGCGGCGCTGAGGCTCGCCATCGCGCGCGGTCCGGATGGCTTCGCGGCGGAGCTTGAAGACATTGTGCGCGGCATGGCAGCCGCGCAGCGGCACGGCGACCAGCGGCTCTATCTGTCCCTGGACACCCGCTATCACGCGGCCTTCTTCGAGCACTGCGGCAATAGCTATCTCCGCGACAGCTATGCGCGCTATGTCGGCAAGATCGCAGCGCTCCGGACCCACCTTGCCGGCAAGCCGCTTCACACGAAGCTGTCGTTCCAGGAGCATCGACAGATGCTCGACACCATCCGGCGTGGCGACGCAGACGCAACGATAGCGGTTCTGGATATCCATATCGGACGGACGCGCGAGACCTATTCCAACGGAATCGAGGACATTGCCGCCGCAGATAAAGGAATTCCGGAGGCGAGCTGATGGCGGCACCGCTCCTCGAGCTCAGCGGCATCACGAAGTGGTACGGCACGACGCGGGCCCTTGGCGACGTCGATTTCGATCTGAGGCAGGGCGAGGTGCATGCGCTTGTCGGCGAAAATGGTGCCGGGAAATCGACACTCCTCGCCATCCTCTCCGGTGTGGTCGCGCCCGACAAGGGTACGATCAACATAGACGGGCGGGCGGTCACCATTAACGAACCATCCAAAGCGCAGGCGCTCGGCATCAGCACGGTCTTCCAAGAGCTCAGCCTCGCCGGGGCCTTGACGGTCGCCGAGAACGTCTTTGTCGGCCGGGCTCCAACCGCCTGCGGAATCATACGCTGGAGCGAGCTCCGACGGCGGACACAGCAGATCCTCTCCGCCTTCGGCATCGAAATCGATGTCGATCGCCCGGTTGACCGCTTGCCTGCCGGCACGCGCCAGCTCGTCGAGATTGCCAAGGCGCTGTCGCTCGACGCTCGCATCCTTCTCCTCGATGAACCCACTTCGGCGCTCACCTCCAATGAGGTCGCGGCGCTGTTTGCCATCATTGCCCGGCTTAAGAGCCGGGGCATGGGCATCGTCTATGTGAGCCATCATATGGCCGAGGTCTTCCGGATCGCCGACCGCGTCACCGTGCTGCGCGACGGTGAAAGGATGACCACGCGCGCGGTGGCGGAGACGTCGATCGACGACGTCGTGCGCGCCATGGTCGGCCGGAAGCTCGAAATCTTCACGGCCGAGGCGACGCTCGTACAGGGTCCGGTGGCGCTTGCAGTCCGCGGCAACGGAGCCGAGGGCAAATCGCGGCATCTCGAACTTGAAATACGGTTCGGTGAGGTCGTCGGTCTCGCGGGCCTGATGGGATCGCGCCGCAGCGAGCTTGCACGCAGCCTCGTCGGCCTGCGGCAGCCGTCTGGAGGAACTGCGATCGAGGTCAAAGGCCGTCCGACGCGCTTGCGTGGTCTCCGCGACGCGATGGCCCGCGGCATCGCCTATGTGCCGGACGATCGCAAAGCGGAAGGCCTGTTCCTGTCGATGTCGGTCACCGATAATTTCGTCGTGACTGCGCTTCGCAGCTTTGCGCGGCTCGGTTGGATTGAGAGGGCGGCGGCGACAGCGGCGGCGGGTAGGGCGGTCGAACGCTTCCGGATACGGGTGCCGAGCCTTGAGGCGGCGGCTGGAAAACTCAGCGGCGGCAACCAGCAGAAACTGATGCTGTCGAAGTGGCTTGCGAGCGACCCGGCAATCGTCGTGATCGATGAGCCAACCAGGGGCGTCGACGTCGAAGCGAAAGGAGAGATCCACAAGGAAATCCGCCGCCTCGCCGCAGCCGGCGAAGCGGTTCTCTTGATCTCTTCCGACCTTCCGGAACTCTTCGCCATCTCCGATCGGATCGTCGTCATGCGCGAGGGGCAGATCGTCGGCGATCTCCCTACACCTTCGGCAACGGAAGAGATCGTGATGGCTCTTGCCTCAGGCACCGGTCACAAGCTCGAAGGGGAGGCGGCATGAGTGTCGACGAGGTCGGTCGATGGTCTTCGCGCGTCGGCAGCCGTGTCTTTCGGCGCTTCGTCGAGACGCGCGAGTTGATGCTCCTGGTTCTTATCGTCGCGATCATCGTCGGAATGTCGCTGGCTTCGCCGGTCTTCCTGTCGCTCGCGAACTTCCATGCGATTGCCATCGGCATGGCGCCGACCGTCATCATCGCCGTGGGTATGACGGTGCTTCTGGTCTCCGGCGGATTCGATCTGTCGGTCGGCTCCGTGCTGGCGCTGGCGAGCACCGTGACGGCGCTTCTTCTGCTGAGCGGTGCCTCCATCCCATTGGCGATCCTTGGTGCGCTTGCCCTGGGCGCCGTCATCGGCCTTGCCAACGGCATCGTCGTCACCAGGATAGGCGTCAATCCCCTGGTCGCCACACTCGGCTCGATGTCGATCGCCCGCGGGATAGCCTTGGTGCTGACCGAAGGATTCTCGCTCATCAATCTACCGCCTGCCTTCGGGTGGGCCGGCCGCGCCGAGATTCTCGGCGTGCCGTTCCTTCTTTGGACCGCGCTCGCATTAGTGGTCGTCTTCGACCTCGCCATGCGGCATGGAAGCTTCTTCCGGCAACTCTACTACATCGGCTCGAACGAGAAGGCGGCGCGCCTGTCGGGTTTGGCCGTCGATCGCGTCCGCACGCTCGCCTACATGCTGAGCGGTCTGCTCGCCGCGCTTGCCGGCGTCCTCCTCGCCTCGCGGCTGATGAGCGGCACGCCTACGGCCGGCAATGCGCTCGAACTACAGGTGCTGGCGGCGGCCGTGATCGGCGGCGCAAGTCTGCGCGGCGGGGAGGGCACTGTCCTCGGCGCGTTTCTCGGCGTCGTCTTCGTCGCCCTGATCAACAACGCCATGACCATGCTCGCCGTGTCGATCTACTGGCAGATGATCGTCACCGGTGCCGTTCTTGTCGTGGCCGTTGCGCTCGACATGCTGGTGCGCCGCCGCGACGACTAAGCCAGGGGCCCATCAGGCCCCAACCGAAGAAGGAGGAAAGTGATGACGACACTCGATCTCGACCGCCGCAGCCTGATGAAGCTCGGCGGCATTGGCCTCGCCGGGACGGGGCTCGGCCTCGTACCCCAATTCAGCGATGAAGCGCTCGCCCAGGGCGAGGGCATGGAATACGTGTTTCTCTCCATCGTCACGCAGGTGCCGTTCTGGGTGGACCACCGCAAGGCCCTCGAAGACGCCGCCAGATTGCTGAATATCAAGACCAGCTTCACCGGCCCGCTCGACTTTGACACCGCCGCCCAGGCGCGACAACTCGATGAGCTGATCGCCCGGAAGCCAGCCGGCCTCCTGATCTTTCCTGGCGACGCCCCCTCGCTTGCGGCCGGCATCGACCGCGCCGTCGATGCCGGAATTTCGGTCGCCATGATCATCGGCGACGCGCCGGGCACCAAGCGCGCCGTCTATCTTGGCATCTCGAACCTCGAAGCCGGCAAGGTCGGGGGCAAGATGCTTGCCGAGGCGATCGGCGGCAAAGGCAAGGTGATCCTGGGTTCGTTCCCCGCGCCTTCGGTTCTGGAGCGGGTCGAAGGTTACAAGGCCTACTTCAAGGAATCCGCGCCTGAAATCGAAGTGGTCGATGTGGTCAACGACAAGGCGGACCCGTCTTATGCCCCCACGGCCTACAGCCAGTCACTTCTTGCTCACGCCGACGTGGTCGGTATTGGCGGCACCGACGGCGACAGCGGCAAGGGTGCTGCCATTGCGGTGAATGAGACCGGCCGCCAAGGCCAGGTCAAGATTGTCGCCATGGACCGGAACGACGACATGCTTCCCTACATCGAGGACGGAACCATCGTCGGCGCCGTCGTTCAAAAATCCTACGTCGAAGCGTTTCTCGCCGTGCATCTGCTTCATTGGCTGAACACGGACGGGATGAAGGTCGTGCCGGACTACAAGGCGGCCGGCGTCAACCCCTTGCCGGAAAAGGTCGAGACTGGTGTGATGCGCCTCACCAAGGATAACGTCGCTCAATTCAAGCACTGAGCGACGGGCCGGGCCGCGGACCCTCCGTGGTCCGGTGGGCGATGGGGTATAACACCGCTGACCAGGTCACTCGAGATGGCCTAGGCTCCGGACGGAATCAGGATCAACGCCATCGCGTGGGGCTGGATAGCGACGCCGCTGACGAAGCTCGGCCGGACGATCTTGGAGCAAAGCCGAAAGAACTGTCAGCACGATTATCTTCTAGAGCCTACAGCTACGCCCCTGGCCGTCGAAAACAGCTACGCGGCCGTCATCGGGGCGCGGAACCATACGGAACAATGCGGGGAAGGTTGACGATTCTGGCCCACGAAAAAGCCAATGAAATCAATGTTTCCGCACGCCCTCCGGGCTCACCAGATTGTTACATATCAATGACTTAGCAATGTTTCAGGGCTCGGTTAGGCAATTCTATCTGGCGAACCGTGGGCTGCGTTTTTGTTGGAAAGACGACGTCCCTCCGGGCCACCATAGTATTAAATATCAACCATTTGAATCTACTTCTTCACAAGTAGATGCATCGATCTCTGCCAACGTCATAGCGTTCCGGTGAAACTGGTTGGGCCTTTGTCCGTCAATTTCTCCTTCTCGTCAAAAGCACTGGACGCAGACTTAACTCAAAAATTCTGGCTTCGAAAGACCTCCCTGCAGTGCGTGCGGTGATCGGCGGCAACGACGTGCCAATGGGCGGGTTTTTGGGAATCCCTCACGATTCCGTCACATCACAGAATGCTCTAGTCGTTCAGCTTTCCGCCACGGTGTCCCATCGTCATCTTGGATGCGTACATCGTCGGTGAACGCTTGCCTGGAAGGTTCGCCTCGAGGACGATCTGCTCGATAAACCCCTGGTTCATTTCGAATTCCACGCATTCGTCAAGCTTATCGACAATCCAGAGCATATACTTCTCTGGGCCATGCTTATCCTGCTTATTAAATTTCTTATCATATCCGCAATCGTCGAGAGGTATCATTTGAGGGAGAACTGGAAGAAGCATGATCTTCGGTTTTGGAAGATCAAAGCAATGTCCCTCATATGAATACCCGACAATAATTCCAGATGACAGTACCTTTCCGCTCTTATATGCTTCATCGAATGACACAACAGTAGAAATCACGATGAATCCGATATTTCGCACGGCTAAGGAAATCTGAGTCGCGTAGCCAAACTCATCGGGAAATCCGCTGATCCTTCGATTTGCAATCAGGTTAAGAAATTGTTCCTTTGTAACTTTTGAATCACTCAATTGCTGCAGAAATTGGTCGTTTTGACTTACATCATCCGATTGCGATCGAACTGATATTGCGAAGTCTGCGCTCTCAAGGTTTTTTGGATGGTTGGGGTAAACAAGATCTCCGCCGCCCGGGGCGATGCCGTAAAGCCTGACCTGTGTTGCGTTGTAAGCGCCTGATGGAAACGTCAGTGTCGGTCGGTGATAGTCGTCGCTCATTTTGCTCGCTCCTTTTTGTTGTAATCGATCAGTTCATAGAATCTCTCGCCATCTGAAATTTTCTTCAAACTTTTCCGCAAGCGCGGGCGCCACCCGGTCGCTGACATCGACCAGCGTGGCAGCGGCATTCTCGAAGGTCAGGTCATCTGCATCGAGGCGCGGCCATGCCTGAGCAAGTGCGAGGGCCACTTCGTCCCTTGCTCTGATCAGCATGCTCTTGAACATGAAGGGCCGAGCGCGAAAGGCGCGGGACGTGAAATCCGAGATGCGCTGCATGTCGGACTGGTCGACATCCTTGATATCGATCCCCAGCAGCCGCTCGTCGGCCAACCCCTCGTGCACCAATGCCGCGTGGTAGCCGTCGACGATCGTGTCGAACACAGCCCCCGTGAACGGCCGTGACCTGTCATGGATTTCCGCCGTCACCTCCGACATGCGGCGTGCGTTGCTGGCGAGGCGGATCTGCCGATCGCCAGTCAGTTCGGCAATCCGGTTCAATTCATTGAGAACAAGCAGGTTGCCATCGCAGTGCCGCAGCAGCCGGTCCATGCCGCTGTCGAAACTCAGGAAGGACAAGAGCGAGACCAGATCCGAGCTGGCTTCGTGGAACGGCCCGAAATCGCCTTGAGTCAGGCCGCCGGCTGGTGTCCCGAACAGCGAAAACAAGATTGCGTGGCCGACCTCATGTGCGATCACATCGAAGTTGAGCGCATAGGGATACTTGCCTCCGTCGATGCCGCGCTCGCGGCCGAGTTCCAGATAGCCATAGCCCGATTGCGCATTCTCCCAGTCGACGAAGGGGATGATTTCGAGCCGCTCGTACGTCTCGGCGAAGTACCAGACAATCGGTTTGCCGAGGTAGCTTTCCCAGATGTCCAGCACGCGGCTGACCGAGGCGAAAGCGTGCGCAGAAAGGAACTGCCGCGAGGTCAGGGAAAGCTGATCGAAATGGCCGTCAAAACCAGCCTCTGCAGGCGGAAAGATTTCGCCGACAAATGGTGGCAGATAAGGGTAGTCGTAAGGCTCCTTGTCGAGGAGCGGATCGCGAACGTAGATGCGGTGATCTTCCGGGCCGGAGCGGATCAGATCGGGTGGAGTAGAAATCCATACTGTTTCGGGTGTTCCGTAACCCGAAAGGTGAGGGACCTGCGGGTAGACCAGGAACCGCGTTCCCAGCAACGGATCTTGCGCAACGACACGATCGACCGCGTCCAATTGCCTGGCTCCCCTCTCACGCTACCACGCTATCACGGCGCTTACGTCGCGTAAATCGCGGGCCGCCAAGAGGGTCAGGGCCTACAGCGCCAGCCCCGCATCATCCATATCCTTGGAGAAGGCCGAGGTTAGCTGTAATTCCGGCATGGGATGCGCTTTTTCAAATGCTTGCTCCCTCAAAAGTTCGACTGCCCGCAGGGCATCTTGCTTTTTTTGCTGGACGAAAGCCGCACCGAGCTCCCTGCTCAATTTCTCGACGTCGTCCTTGCCGTCGTGCGCATCCCGGACCATGCGTGCCAGGGTGCGCTCGCGAAAGTTGACGGCCTGTGCCGCACCCTCGAGCCTCGCCTGCTGTTCGGGTGAAATCACGCCGCGCCGGAAAGCGGCGCGAAGGGTCCGACGCAGGTCAATCAGCGCATGCGTCAATGGAGCGAAATTCACCTCGGCCGGTCCATGTAATACCGCTACTGCGTCGTCGGGTGCAAAGGCGAAGCGGCGATACCATCGGTAGATAAGCCCGACGCCTTGCATATGGGGGAACAGCTCGGCTGCACGAAGGGCACCCATGCTGGCCGCGCCGACGACATGAATGCCGCGGCTGAGGGCCCACAGGATTTCCTTGTGCCGAACCGCGGGCTCCGCCTGAAAACCGCCGTCGATGACAAGAATCGCACTCGGGTCGAAACGCTGCACGGCCGAAACGATCGAGCCTTGCACGGCCGGGGGAAGGCATACCGCATCGACGACCTTCAACGCGTCGGCATGGGACAGGGTAGGGCCGGTGAAGACGAGTTTCGGGCGCATGGTCTCTACCCCTGCAAGAGCGGCTGCAAGGCAGGGATGACGATCCTGACAACCGACAGGGCGTCGAGCGGTTTCGTTATCACCCGGACCAGGTGAACCGCATCGAACCCTCTCTCTTCGAGAATTGCCAGGAGGACCGACAGCCCGTCCGCCGCCGTGTTGAACTTCTGGTCGGCGAGCGCACGGAAATCCACGCTGCGCGGGCCGTCGCGAAGGAGCCGGCGATGCGCTGCGATCATCTGCCGATCGGGGTATTTTGGATAGAACGCGCGCGTCAGGTCATCGCGCGCGCCCGAGATCGCCGCCAGACGGGCCTGGGCCGCTTCGTAGATGGCTTGCGCCGCCGCTCCGGCGGGACTGAAACCGGCAGCCGAACCATCAGCCGGATGATCCAGGAGGACCGTTTCCGTCGGTTCGTCTTCCAGCAGATGGCACCACACCACCGGTATGCCCAACGGCGACAGAGCTTGCCAAAGGCCGACCAGCACGTTTTTGGCCGCCAAAGTCTCCAGGAGATCGCGGAGCGACGGATCATCGATCGTCTCGGGATCGATGCGTTGACGGTGAAAAAAACCGTGGGTCCGGTATGCCGTGGCGATCGCGTCGCGTTCGATGCATTCGAGCATGCCATGAACGATGGCATCCGGCTCCTCGAAGCCTGCGGCCAGACCGCTCGTCGATGCCGCGAAAATGCCGTCGTGGGGCAGTGACGGCAGCACATATGCGGTGTGCACGAGCTCGAACGGGACCAGGTCGCGGCTGCCGGTGAGAAGATTGTCGGTGGCTACCCACGCCGTCTCCCTGCCGCGCCATCCGGGCGCGGTGCCGTCCTGGAGATGGCTTTCGAAACGATTGGGCGGGATGCCCAATTGATCGGCGCAGCCGACGACTGTGTCGAAATTCGCCACCTGCTCTGCAAAGAAGCTCTCAGCCGATTCCAGCATGGCCGATATGGCGGCTTGCGTCAGGGTGGCGCCCTTGCCTTGCGCGACCGCGTTGGAGAGCGAGAAAGGCCTTGTCACCTGCACGACGGGGATGCCGAGCTGGTCGAGCCCGGTAATGTCTGCGATCCGCGTGATGCCCAAGGCTTCGCGCATCTTCATCAGCCGCGCCAGCGCCTCGTCGGGCGGCGGACCCAGGCGTTCATATCGCTCCAGCATCGCGGATGCTCTTGCAGGGCCGGCTAGTGCCGAACGGCCGGTTCGGGATTGACGATCAGTGCGGCGCCCGGCTCGAGAGCGGATTTCGCACGTTCGACCCGGTCGCGATAGCGCGACGACAGTTCAGGTGACAGGCCTGATGATTGAAGGGTCTCGTATGCACTGACGAGGAAAGGCACCGCGCTTTGCTCCGCGGCTATGGCGATGCTCTTTTCGAGGGCAGCGATCACGTCCGCCTCCGCGTCGCCCTGGAGAAGAAGTAGCTCTGCCCTTCGCCGGTAGAGCTCTGCCAGCCAGAAGCGGCTGCCGCCGGCCTCGGCCTGCGCCGCAGCCGAGCCCAGCAGCGCGAGCGCCTCATCGACCTCGGCAGTTCGTGTCAAAAGCTCTGCCAGCATGCCGCAATAGACCGGTTCGTCCTCAGGTGTCTGGAACTCGCCATGGAGGCCAAGACCTTGGCGCATTTTTTCCCTGCCGCTCTCGACCTGGCCGGCGTTGCCGTCGCACCAGCCTTCGAAGATTTGCGCTGCGGCGGCGAGGGCGGGCATATGATGGCGCTCCGTCAAGTGGCGCAGATCCGCTATCACGCTTCGCAGCGCCGAAAAATCGCGGCGATAGCAATGCAGCATCGCCTCGTTGAGGTAGGCATGCGCGATGCTGCCGGCATGTCCGGTTTGCTGCGCCCAGCTCCTGGCTTCCGACATCGAATGGATCGCGCTTGCCGGCTTTCCGACGAACCACAAGGACAAGGCGCGGTGAGCGAGCCCGCAGACCCTCGCGTCATGCCCGCCGAACAACGCAGCATTCGCTTTGCCCTGGCCGTGCTCATAGAGCGAAAGCCCGACGTCGACGGCTGCGATGCAGCGGTCGTGACGGCCAAGATTGAAGTCGATGGCCCACACGCAATGCCTGGCCTGGAGTTGCACTTCGGCATCCTCGACATCCCTGAGATCGCTGAGCACGACTTCCGCGCGCTCGCCGTCCATGACGGTATCGGTGAACCACCAGCCCCAGTAGATCGGGAACCACTTGGCCCGTTCGGCTACCGGCCGCCGCCGGGCGATCATCACGCCGTCCTCGTATAATTTGCGGGCGGGCGCCGAGTTCGGCCCCTCGACAGCGGTCAGGATGGGACCGAGCACGACCATTGCCGATAGCCGCAGCGCGTCTCGCGTGTCGGTCGCGGCAACCCGCTCGCAGAGCCCCAAAGCATGTTCGAGTATCTGCCTTGCTTCCGCCATTGCCGAGCGGGACGAGCTTTCCGTGCCTGCGATCACAAACTGATCGATCGCTTCCTCGATAAGGCCAGCGCGTTCAGCATGTTCTGCCAATTCAGCCGTACCCAGCCACGGGGCCAGATTTCGGTCGCGGGCGACAGCGGAGAAAAGCGACTGATGGAGGGCCTGCCGTCTCCTCCGCAGCAATGCATTGTAGATTGTCTCCCCGATCAGGGCATGACGAAATCCATAGTCGGGCTCGCCGGAAGGCCTGACCCGGATTAGGAATCCCGCCTCGATGAGGGTGTCCAATGCATTCCCGATCGTCTCGTCACTGTATTCCGGCAACAGCTTCCGGAGCAATTCCGGATTGAAACGATTGCCGGCGACGGCGGCCGCTCGTGCCACATCCTTTGCAGGGCCCAAGGCTTCCAGCCTGGCTTCAAGGATGCCTTCAAACACCGATATTCGGCTTGATGAGCCGGCTGGCGCAAGGCGATCCGTTATGGAGGCCGCATTCTCGGCGATCCATTGGCAGATTTCCTCGATGAAAAGAGGCACGCCCCCGGTCACCTCCTCCACCATGCCAATGAGTTCCGAATGCGCGGCTGACCCGATTTCCGGCCGCATTGCCATGATTGCCTGTCGCGTTTCCTCGCGATCGAGCGGCTTCAGAGTAATATGCGGCAAGTCCCGGAACCCTGAATAAGTCTCAGATCCAGGTCGCGCAGTCATTATGAGAAGCACGGGCACCCGATGAATGAAGAGTGCAAGTTCCGCCAGCAATTGCCTCGACGTGAGGTCGATCCAATGTATGTCTTCGACAACCAGGATGAGTGGTCCGCGTTCGCATATGGCTTCGATGCTTCTGCGAACTGCCCAGGTGGCTTTCTCCCGGATGACCTTGAGATCAGCCTCCTTCAGAGCGGGATTCGATCCTTCAGCCCCAAGCAGAAACGAGAAGATGTCGACAACTTCGTCATCGTGAACGCTTTGATTTGCGAAGACCGCCGCTACGTCTGAAGTCTCCAGCCGACCCTCTTTGCCAGCCAGGTCACTCCGAACATTTTGCAGCAGAGGATAAAGGGCCGAGTGGGAGCCGCCGGGCTGACATTGAAAAAGCAGCAATTTTGCCCGCTGAAAGCGTGTCCTCTTGCGGACTTCATAAAGCAGGCGGGACTTGCCGATACCGGCCTCACCCTGAACTAAAATGACGCCGCCCTTGCCGGCGACGGCATCATGCCAACATGCGGCGATGGTGGCCAATTCGTCCCCACGGCCTATAAACGTATTGTTCAAGCGCCCGAAGGCGAAGAAGCGGTCAACGTCCCGCTTGTGGCTAAAGGCACGCCAAGTCCGCTCCGGCTCCGCGAAGCCCTTAATAACGTGAATGCCACGAAAACTGAAAACGTGGGACCGCCGCGCCAAATTTCGGGTCTCGTCGGACACCAGTATTGTATCCGGCTGAGCCATCGCCTGGAGCCGCGTCGCCATGGCCAAAGCAGGGCCCGTGACGCTGGCATGCGCCGGGTCACCGCCGTCCCCGTGAACGAGGGTCATGGATGTAGCAATCCCGACCCGAACATGTAGGTCCGTATGGTCTTTCTCCAGCCCGACCCGCTTGCACGCTTCAATGATTTCGAGTCCTGCCCGGATCGCTTGCGAAGCCGCGTCCTTTGCCTCCATCTCTATTGGAAAAAGTGCGACACCGCCGTCGCCGGCCTCGCTCACGATAACACCCGAGTATGATGAGATTGCCTGTCTTGCCTCACGCCGAAAGGCCGACATCAGCTCTTCATAGTCCTCGATATCCAGAACTGCGAGCAGGTCGGTTGATCCGACCAGATCATAACAGAGAGCTGTCATAACGCGCCGCTCGCTGCGAACGTCGGACACACTACTGTCGTCCTTGCTCAGAACGCCCTTGGCAAGGGCCACGATTGGAGGCTCTAATGGACGCTTTTCCGACATGCTACAGTGCCTTGGCTGGCGGAGTGGGAGCGATACTATCAAATGCGCTAATATTCACCAGGGCGCTCGGACGACCCTCATCTCATCATAAGCGATACTTCGGACGATGTGCGTCACGCTCCCTGACCGCCTAATCTCACGAGATTGCCGCAAGCAGGATGAGTCTCTCGCAGTTCGTCCAGCTCAGCCACGTGCCGCCTGTCCGAATCCGAAATTGCCGAGCAGCGCGCGATTCTGGCCGATAGTTAGCGACTTGACACGAGCGCTATTCGCTGTCTCGGAAGTGGACGACACATTGGTGATTTTGAACCGATCGCAGGAAGCGAGACTGTTCGAAGTGGCGCTCGGCGACGAAAAGTAGACTCGACTGTCCACAAAAAGATCCCATGAGGCGACGGGCGGCGGAACTCAGGTAAGGTTTCGGGGT